>DASVRY010000138.1:0-2547 GCA_036388395.1 Chthoniobacteraceae bacterium | reverse complement strand
GTGCAGGCAGTGATGGACGGCGACATTGACCCATTCATCGAAGGGAAACTCCGCGGCTTGCAGATCGGGCAGGTGAGCACCGAAGACGACGACGTGTAGCCACCCCCATCGGCTGCTCCTCCTTCACCGCTCGCGGCCCGGCGACAGCAAGCTCGTAGGTGTACAAAAAAAAGCTCCGACCTCGTGGTAGAAGCCGGAGCCTTATGACTACGCAGTTGATTGCCTAGCTTCCGCCGGCGCCACCTGTTCCGCCAGCCGTGCCGGTCCCACCTGCACCACTAGTCCCGGTGCCCGTTCCCGTCGTGCCGGTTCCAGTGCCACCGCCAGCACCACCTGCTCCGGCACCACCAGCGCCGCTGGTGCCTGTGCCTGTGCCACTGGTGCCGCCAGCGCTACCGCTGCTGGAGGTCGCGTCAGATCCGCCAGTGCCCGATCCGCCGCCCGTCCCGGAACCGGAGCCGGTCGAGCCAGAATCACATGCGACGAGCGCGGAGAACGCGATCGCGAGAGGAATGAGATAGATATTTTTCATGGGTTATTAGTTTTGGGGAGCCCCGCACGTCCTGGTGGCGACGGTAGCTCTGTGGTGACTTCGCTTATATCACCGTCCGCACATGTCGGGCGGCCGCCCCAACAGCCGTTCGGGTTTTTCTCTTATGCTGCAGCCTTGGCTACGAACTCGTAAGGACAAGGCGCCCCCATACGCCGTTCAGTCAGTGCCACGAACGCCAGCAACGCTTCGCACCCGATTCATTGCCACTATGAACGCAAAAGACGAACTGATCGATTGGCTCCGCGATGCTTACGCCATGGAGCGTGGGCTCGAAATCACTCTCCAGAAGCAGGCCGCCAATGCCGAACTGAACAGCACGATCCGCGAGCAGGCCCGTCTCCACCTTGAAGAGACCAAACGCCACGCGGAAGCCGTCCATGCATGCCTCGAGCAGCTCGGAGCCGACACGTCCGCTCTGAAGACTGGTCTGGCGAAAATGTTGGAAATAGGCAAAGGACTGGGGACTACGTTCGCGAGCGATGAGCGCGTGAAGGATCTTCTCGCCGCCTATGCCAGCGAGCATTTCGAGATCGCCTGCTACAAAGCTCTCCGTGCCGGTGCGCTGGAGATTGGCCATCCCGAGATCGCTGCCGTCTGCGATTCCATCCTGCCGGACGAAGAGCGCATGGCGGGCTGGCTTGATGCGAATCTTTCCAATGTGGTGAGCGGATACCTGCGCGAGACACAGGCCGCCAGCTAGCAGACGCCACTCGCGCTCCGATGAAGTTATCCGAGCCGCTGCCCATCGCCGGGATCATTCTCGGCATGGGCTTGGGCGGGTTTTTCGATGGCATCGTACTCCACCAGATCCTGCAGTGGCACCACCTCGTCTGTGTCACCGAGCATTGCCAGCCGACCTCGATCGAGCAGCTCAAGCAGCAGAACCGCCAGGACGGGTTCTTTCACCTCGGCGTGTGGGTGCTAACTATCGTCGGCTGCTATCGGATGTTCCGTGCGGCGGGCCCCCCTGTGGCGAGCCGCGCACCGGGTGCCTTTTGGGGAAGCCTTCTTTGCGGTTGGGGCATCTTTAACTTTGTGGAAGGCCTAATCGATCACCAGATCCTCGGCATCCACCACGTGCTTCCCGGATCTGATTACCAGTTCATGGCCGACATGATCTTCCTCGCGTCCGGGCCAGCGCTGTTCATTGCGGGATGGCTACTCGTGCGGCGAGCCGGGATGCTTAGCTAAGTGCGAGCCGCGGGCTTCAAAAGAGCCACGCTCCAGCAAAGGATAAGCGCCAACTCAGCGGCGGCGTCCGCGAGATAAATCGGCGGGATTACCCCAGCCGAGACATAGATGATATCGATCATCATCAACGCCAAGGCGGAACCGATTGCCAGAACCTCAATCTCAGGCGTCACTGCTCTACGTCGCCCGGCCAGCAGCAATGCCACGCCGATCACAGTAACAAGCAGTCCAACTGTCCTCACCAGCCACAGGTCTGTCTTAGGACCTGTGACCGCCAGAAAACTGCTTATATGCACGAGCGGCCAGACGCCCGTGATCACGTAGAAGCTGCCG
Source organism: Chthoniobacteraceae bacterium (assembly GCA_036388395.1). Classification (GTDB taxonomy): domain Bacteria; phylum Verrucomicrobiota; class Verrucomicrobiia; order Chthoniobacterales; family Chthoniobacteraceae; genus DASVRY01. Next base: position 470 of record DASVRY010000138.1, on the reverse strand, counting down.
TGCAGCGTCGCGAGGATGCCTCTGAAGCTGTGCGGGGCCGCCATTCCGCGGATTACCCGAGCGGCTTCCCGCCAGTAACTCCGAAGATCTCGCCCGTGATGTAGCTCGACTCCTGCGTGGCCAGGAAGACAAATATTGGCGCGAGCTCGGCCGGCTGGCCGGCGCGGCCCATGGGGGTGTCTTCGCCAAACGACTCCACCTTTTTCGCCGGCAACGTTGATGGAATCAGCGGCGTCCAAATTGGTCCCGGCGCTACGGAGTTCACTCGCACGCCTTTCTTAATCGCCATCTCGGCGAGGGCTTTCGTAAAAGTAACGATCGCGCCTTTGGTCGAAGCATAGATGAGCAAGTTCGCACTCGGCTGGTATGCCTGGATAGACGCGACGTTGATGATCGTGCCGCCTGTCGTCATCCGCGGAAGAGCGGCCCGACAAAGGAAGAACATTGCATAGATGTTCGTGCGATAGGTT
>DASVRY010000137.1:0-2337 GCA_036388395.1 Chthoniobacteraceae bacterium | reverse complement strand
CCTGCACCACCGCGAGCCGCCGCTGAGTTTCGCCGTTGCGCTCGATATCGAGCTGCACCACGAGGTTCAGCGACTTATTGAGCAATTGCGGAAACGGGTGAGAAGGGTCGATGCCGAGCGGCGTGAGCACCGGCCTCACCTGTGCGCGGTAGTATTTCTCCACCCACGCGCTATCTTCGGGCGAGAGCTTGTCCACATCCACGAAATGGATGCAGTTCTTGGCCAGCGCAGGCTTCAGCTCTTCGCGCCAGCACTTGAACTGCTGATCCAGCATCTCCCGCACACGCTTGCGAATTGCGCGGAAAGTCTCGGTCGCCGTCTTGCCATCGATGCTCCGCTCCACCACGTCACTTTCGATCTGCTGCTTCAGGCCAGCGACTCGCACCTCGAAGAACTCGTCTAAATTCGAGCTTGTGATGGTGAAAAACTTCACCCGCTCGAGCAGGGGATTGGCGGGATCGAGCGCTTCATTCAGCACGCGCTGATTGAATTCCAGCCAGCTCAGCTCACGGCTGAGGAAGTGCGACGCGGAGAATTTCTTCATCGAAGCCGGCGAGCCTAGAGAATCGCCCCCGCGCTCGCAAAGCGACAATCACGTGACGTTCTTTGATTTGCCATGCGAAACCCTGCTACCGCGTCACAAGGCACTTCCGCATGAGATTCCTTCCCGTTACGAGGCTCGAGGGCGCATCATCCTCCGCTCCTTTCCTTCAGCGTCCGACGTTCGGAGTTGGGCGTTCGAGTTGGGCGTTCGGAGTTCTCTGGCTCTTCCAGGGCCACTCCCATCGTGCGGCTTCAGCAACCGCCCGGAAAAAGCAGAAGGGCGAGCCTTGGCTGAACGCCGATGCGGAGATCCGCACCGCCGCTCAGGGGTTGGCTCGCCCTCCTGCGCTATGCACTCACCACAGAAAGTGGGGTCGAATCAGTCGCGAATCGTCGGGGTGTTCCGCAGGCCATGCCGATGCGGATCCATGCTGAGAGCCATCATGATGCGCTCCGCTGCATTGCGGTAGTCGAAGGTCGCGGAGTGCCCCGCACCTGGTGCGTAGACCGTGCCGGCTGGGCCGGAAAGTTTGCTGCCGCCGGCGACGTCAAATTCATAGATCACCCGCCCTTTTCGCCCGAGCACGTTCGCGTCCTTGTCGCTGTCGACAAAGTGTCCGTCCACTTCGCTGATCCGCACGTGGATCAATACCTGCGAGCGTCCGACTCCCACGTGACCGACCAGGTGACGTAAGGCGCGGCTGCCGCCATTCACCACATCGAGCGAGCCTTCGACGATCCAGCCTTCCGTCGGCACCTCATCGATTTCGAGTACGCGAGCTGGCGCGATCTTCTCCATCTCCTGCTTGAGGATGTTCGCAAATTCGCGACCTGCGAGCGATTGACGGATTGGGCGTTCGCCGCGTCCGCCCCGGTGTGCCCCACGGAACTCTGCGGCCGTCGCATCAAACGGGCGAATGTAGATGGATTTGGGATTCGCCGCGCCGCTGGCGACCTGGGTGTCGATGACTTTCACCCCAGCACAGGAGGTGAGTAGGAGAGCTGCGCTAAGGGCGAACAGACAATGTTTCATAGTTGGGTTGGTCTCGGAAGTGGATGCAGGTTCTGTGCCTTTACGAGCGCTGATGCGATACTTTTTGATCTATCCCTGAGGGGCGAATCGCCCCGAGTTCAGATCAGCTGCACGGGTCCATTTCCGCGCACTCAGCACCGGCGCGCTGCGGACTGGCGAACTACTCAGCCATCTCGCACCTATCTGGTCAGGCTCCACCCCCATACCGCCGTCCTAATATGGGCGTAGATCTGGACATGAACCTTTCTCGGAATTCCCCCGCCGAAAACTTCACCTCTCGGGCTCTGTCCCTGACGATCCGTCCTGCACTCTCGCAAATCGCGAAGCAGCGTCAGGAGGGCACGATCGATCAGGAGGGGTTCGAAAGCCAGGTTGAGCAGGTCAAACGTGAAGAGCTGAACCCAATGGGCTTGTCGCTTCTCGTCCGGGAGCTTGCAGACGGCAGAACGCGGTTCCTGGTCAAAGCAGACGGGACGGGAGCCGTTTACGACCTGATCGATTGTGGGGGGAATTAGAGGTCGCCGAAACATGCGCTGCCCGTAGTACTGACCGTGTAATTGATCTCGAGCTGCTTCACCTTCTTTGCAACCAGTGCCGCGCCGTCCAGCGGGCTTGCTTTGTCCGGACGGGACTTGAGTAGATTGGCAAGATTACGCAGCGGTCCAACGGCGAGCACGACGATACTCCCGTCCGGCTGCTTTGCGAGAGTCTCACGATAGAGAGCGACTGCGTCGGGATAATCCTTCCCGCTGGAGAACTTG
>DASVRY010000136.1:0-6402 GCA_036388395.1 Chthoniobacteraceae bacterium | reverse complement strand
AAGGAACGCGCCTTCGCCGCAGCCGATGTCCAAGTCGAACGGCGCTGACCGCTCGAAGAGGTCGCTCATCTGCGCGCGCTGGAAGTAATCCGCCGGGGCGAACTCCACCCGCCGCGCCTGGTCGATCAGTTCAGGTTCAATTTCGGGTGCAGAGTCGTCGTCGGCTTCTTCCGTTACTTCCATGAATAGTGATCCAACCCGTAAATCAGCGCGCTGCCAAGGAATCCGCTGACGCCGACAAGCACCGCGCCGACGAGCAGCGCGCCACGGAACCGCTGTCGCTCCTTCGATCCTTCCTGACACTTCGCAATGAGCAACGTGCCCGCGCAAATCACCGCCCAGATTCCGGCTGCGGTGCCAAGCCAGCGGTGCCACCAAAGCAGGGCTCCAAAAGCCTTATTGTAGCTGCTGAAGTAAGCGTTCAACCAGCCGAGTCCCATCGTCGCAACGGCGCTAAGCGCAGCGAGGACGACGAGAAAACGCACCGTGTGCAGCCACGACTCCTGCTTCGTCCACCAGGCGAGGCCTTCCGCCAGAACCGCAACGAACATCAACGCAACGGGGAAGTGCGTGGATAGTGGGTGAAATTGCCCGACCCAGCGGAAGAGGCGTTTGAGGATTGGATCTTTGACGTTTGCGGGAGGAATGGCCACGAGCGGCGTGACTTGCTCGGCTCCCGCGGCCGCAAGCGCAGGTGCACCGACTTTGATCCAGCGGTAGACCGTTTCTTTCTCCTCGGGCGTGAGGGGCGGCACATCGGAGTCCTCGCCCGGCATCTCGTTCGTTTCGATCAAAGCGTAGAGTTCTGACTTCTCGGGATGATAGCGGAGGACGTAATCGGGATTATCCGCGGTCCGCTGCAGATCGAGGACGTAACCGTATTTCCCCTTCGGCTTGGCCAGATGTGAGCCGTGGCAGTCGTTGCACTTGGCCTCGAAAATGTCTCGCACATCGGCGGCGAGCTTTTGCTCTTCCTGAAGCGAAACGGTCGCGCCCGGCGCAACCTGCGCCGCCCAGGTGCCGGGCACGAGGAGGCAGATCAAAGCGTAGAGGGTAAAAAAGCGCATGGATTGCGAAAGGTAACCAAGCAGAGCTGCGCATTCTTAGGCGCGTTGCCGAGGCGCGGCAACCCCGTTGGCATCGACCAGATTGAGATTTACCGGCGAAAGAAAGCAGTCGAGCAGTGTGGACACGCCATGCCTGCTTCCCATCGCCTGCTCGTCGGTTCTGAGTTCCTCGATAGCGAGTCGCGCCTGCAGGTCGTGAATCCATTTACGGGAGCACTCTTCGCCGAGGTCCCGCTCGGCACCCGCGGCACTATCGAGCGGGCAATCTCCGCTGCGGCTGAGGCTTTTCCACAGGTCCGCTCGCGTCCTGCTCACGAACGGGCGGAGCTGCTTCTCGCGATCGCACGCGGGATCGAGAACCGTGCTGGCGAGTTCGCAGCCACAATTGTGGCTGAGGCGGGAAAACCGATCATGCTGGCTGAAGCTGAGGTCGCCAGAGCGATCACGACCTTCACCGCAGCCGCCGAGGAGTCGCGCCGGCAGCAGGGCGAACTGCTGGATGTCGACGCGTTTCCGAGTGGAGCGGGGCACCTGGGCTGGGTGCGCCGTTTTCCGCTGGGGGTGATCAGTGCGATCACGCCCTTCAATTTCCCGCTGAACCTCGTCGCCCACAAAATCGCGCCCTGCCTCGCCACCGGCAACACCATGGTGCTCAAGCCTGCGCCCAAAGCCCCCGTGACCGCGCTGCTCCTCGGCGAGGTATTGGTCGGCGCAGGGATGCCGACCGGGCAGGTGAATATCATCACATGCACGAACGAAGACGCCGCGCTGCTTGTCACTGATCCTCGGGTGAAGAAGCTGTCATTCACTGGCAGCTCGAAGGTCGGGTGGCGGCTGAAGGAACTCAGCGGAAGAAAGCGGGTAACCCTGGAACTTGGCGGCAATGCCGGCGTGATCGTCCATGCCGACGCGAACCTCGCGGCAGCGATCCCCGTGATCGCCACAGGCGGCTTTGCCTACGCGGGACAATCGTGCATCAGCGTTCAGCGCGTCCTGGTTCACAACTCGATTTACGAGCGCTTCCGCGATGAATTCCTCGCCTATGTAAGGGACATGATGATCACGGGAGATCCGCAAGAGCGGGGGACCATCGTCGGGCCGATGGTCAATGCTGAGGCGCTGGCCGAGATTGGGAGTCGGATCGATGCGGCGCTCCACGCCGGCGCAAAACTGCTGGCGGGCGGGAAATTGAAGGGTCCCTGTCTCGAGGCGACGGTGCTCGAAGATGTGCCGCCGCACCTTGACCTGTCGACGAGAGAGGCGTTTGCACCCGTCGTTACGCTGCACCGTTACGACGGGTTCGAGGACGCCATTCGCATGGTCAACGACTCGACATATGGCCTGCAGGCTGGCGTGTTCACGAGCGATCTGCACCTCGCCTTCCGCGCCTACGAGGCACTCGAAGTAGGCGGCGTGCTGATCAATCAAGTGCCGACCTTCCGCACGGAAAACATGCCTTATGGTGGCATCAAGGATAGCGGCTTTGGCCGGGAGGGCGTGCGCTGGGCGATGGATGAGATGACGGAGCCAAAGTCGCTCATCATGCGCCTTGGCTGAGCGACACTAGCTAGTCGCGCTAGAACTTAAGAGTGGTGGCTGCTTTTGCGCAGCTTGTTAGATTCAGCGCAAAGTTAGACAGCTGCAGCTTAGGGGGTCGCCCTGCCGTTCCTCTGTAGAAGGGGGTTCACAGACCCGTGGCACAAGCGGTGCTAAGGGCGGGCGAGCCGTTTACATGCTGGCCGAGGGTGCCAGCGGCGGCTTTTTAACCAGTCACGACGCACCGCAAAGATTCATATTCGAATGATAACCAAACGATGGGTATCCCTGCTCTCAGCGACGGCCCTTGCCTTCATCGCTCTCGGCTCTTCCATGAGTCCGGCCCAGGAAACTGCGACCAAGTCGGCAGCGACCGAAACGGCAGCGGATCCAACCAAGGCGCCGGACGAGACGCCTTCCACCACCGGTTCGCCGGGCGCCGAAGCTGAGGAGGCCCCGGCCGCCGCCGCGCCAAAGTATAAGGATCTGGCGGAATTTGCCACCTCGCCAGGCTACTCCACCTTCACGGTGAACAATACCTGGATGATGCTTTGCGCTGCGCTGGTGTTCATCATGCACCTGGGCTTCGCAACCCTCGAGAGTGGCCTTACGCGTTCGAAGAACACGGTGAACGTGCTTTTCAAGAATACGCTGATTCCGGGAATCGGCATCATGACCTACGCGATCTGCGGCTTCAATTTGATGTATCCCGGAACCGACTTTGCCGGGAAGTTCTTCGGTTTCGGAGGCTTTGGCGTGCAGGTCACAGATGACGTCGCAAGCCTCACGGATGCTTATAATGCGGGCTACACCTATTGGACCGACTTTCTGTTCCAGGGAATGTTCGCCGCGACCGCCGCGACCATCGTCTCCGGTGCGGTCGCCGAGCGCGTAAAGCTCTCCGCCTTCCTCGTCTTCTCGACCATCTTCGTCGCGGTTTCCTACCCGATCACCGGCTTCTGGAAATGGGGCAATGGCTGGCTGAACACAATGGCAACTCCGTTCTATGACTTCGCCGGCTCGACCCTCGTCCACTCCGTCGGCGGCTGGGGCGCGCTCGCGGGCATCATTGTTCTAGGACCTCGTCTCGGGAAGTTCGTCGATGGCAAGATCCGTCCGATCCCTGGCCATAGCCTTCCTCTAGCGACGATCGGCGTGTTCCTGCTCTGGTTTGGCTGGTTCGGCTTCAACGGCGGCTCCGTGCTTTCCGCGAATCCCGCGGCTGTTTCTCTGACACTTGTCACCACGTGTCTTGCCGCTTCCGCCGGGTCTGTCGGGGCAATGCTCACCGCCTGGATGGTGCTGAAAAAACCCGATCACTCGATGGTCCTCAACGGGATCCTCGCCGGGCTCGTCGGCATCACTGCGGGTGCGGATCAGATGGGGATGTGGTCCTCCCTGATCATCGGCTTCATTGCCGGCATTCTAGTGGTCTTCTCGGTCCTGTTCTTCGATCGGATCCGCATCGATGATCCCGTCGGCGCGCTCTCCGTGCATCTCGTGTGCGGCATCTGGGGCACGCTTGCGGTCGGCATCTTCGGCAAGCTCGCCGGCGGCGCGCAGCTTATGAGCCAGCTCATCGGCATTGGCGCCGTGGGCGCATTCTCCTTCATTTTCGCGCTCGTCCTCTTCCTCGTCCTGAAAGCAGTGATGGGAATTCGCGTCAGCGCCGAAGAAGAAATCGGCGGCCTCGATATCGGGGAACACGGCAACGAAGCCTATCCCGACTTCCAGGGGACGACACACGCCTAGAAATTTTCGGGGTAATGCCTGGTCCGGCCGTCTGGTTTGTGCGGCCGGGCCAGGCCCCCTCGAACTTCCAGAAACTCTGATGAAAAAAATCGAAGCAATCATTAAGCCCTTCAAATTGGAGGAAGTGAAAGACGCTCTCGCCGACCTCGGCATCGAGGGAATGACGGTGAGCGAAGTCAAAGGTTTTGGACGCCAGAAAGGCCACACGGAGATCTATCGCGGCAGTGAGTACACCGTGGACTTTCTGCCCAAGATCAAAGTCGAAGTGGTGGTTATCGACTCGCTCGTCGAGACCGCCGCGGCGGCCATCGTAAAGGCCGCCAAGACCGGCAAAATCGGTGACGGAAAAGTCTTCATCTCGCCCATCGAAGAAGCGGTGCGGATCCGCACGGACGAAACGGGCGACAAAGCGGTGTAGGGAAGTCTGGAAACTTCGATGCCGCCCGCAGCGGCCGTTGATCCGATGTTTAGTAGTCTGAGGGTTGAGGAAAATGCGCGGGCGGCGGAGCCGGGGGACTCCGCCGTCCGCCTTTCTCGAAGCGTGATTAGTGATTGGTAAATGGTGGTTGGTTGCGCAACTTGGGAACACCGCGCATTCGTGATGCGCTCACCACCAACACCCTTCACCAATCAAGCCCCTCTTCTCATGAGCGACTCCGGCTACATCAATTTACTGCGCGACGTGGAGGCGGTCCAAATCCCGAGCGGCAACCACATCACGCTGCCGGCGCAAACATCCGTCATTGTTACCCAGGCGCTTGGGGGCAGCTACACCGTCGTTGTGACGAACCAGGCTGGCCTCTTTCGCATCAAGGGCTCCGATGGCGATGCCTTGGGTAAGGAAGTCGCAGAGCTCAAAAGCGCGGCTGCCGGCCCATTTGACGAGGAGAAGGTGTGGGAGCAATTGCGGAACTGCTACGACCCGGAGATCCCGGTCAATATTGTCGATCTTGGGCTGATCTACAGCCTGGACGCACACGACGATGCACCTGAAGGCAAACGAGTGACCGTCAAGATGACGCTCACTGCTCCCGGCTGCGGCATGGGTCCTTCTCTCGCCGCCGACGCCGAGCAACGCATCATGACCGTCCCTGGCGTCTCGAACGCGGCGGTGGAACTCGTCTGGGATCCACCGTGGAGCCCGGACCGCATTTCGCCCGCTGGCCGGGAAAAGCTCGGGATGGTTTGACCTCTCTGCGTTCGAGGTTCGGCGTTGGAAGTTCGACGTTCGACGTTCGACGTTCTCTCCCTTCTTTCCTCAGCGCCAGCGTCCCCGCCATCCCGTCGCGCCACCCGCCTCGACGTGCCCATCCGCATACAGCGTGTTCCAGCGCTTCGGGCGGCCCACTCGATCTGGTGGATGGATCGGCTCGTAATCATGCGCCATCCGGACGCGTGACAGCTTGCCCGGGAAAGCTCCACGACGGCTGTAGATCATGATGTTGTTCGTCGGCTCATCAGCTGCGTAAGGCAGCCACATGTAGCTCGTCTTGAGCTGCGCAAACCAGTTCGCGCCCTTTAAATCGAGCGGGCACTGGAGCACCGCCTCCGAGACGCCGTAAGGTCCGAGCGCGTCCTGCATGGATTTTGCACCGTCCTCCGGCTGATAGATTGGATTCTCCGGATCTACTTCGATCTTCGGGAAACGGTTGTCGTTGTCGTTTGCCGCGAGATGCGCGGAGATGCCGATCTGGCGCAGGTTGTTCATGCACTTTGTATTGTGCGCACGCTCCACGAGCATCGTCGTTGCTGGAAAGACCAGGGTGGCGAGGAGCGCGATGATGCTGATCACAAGGATCAACTCGATGAGAGTAAACGCCCGTTGGTTACGGCGGATTCTGCGCGGGTAAACCGATCCAGAGTGGCTGGCTCTCGTCATCGTTTTCCCTCCTGAGTTTCCTGTTTCCGCTGCACGTAGCGCTGCGCCCGTTTCATCCGTTGCTCGGGCGAGCTGCGTGCGTCGCGAGATGTTTCGCCTTTTTCCATCCTCTCCTGCGCTTCGGGTCGGCTAAACATTTCCTCCCTCTGTGCGCGGCGTTGTTCCGGG
>DASVRY010000135.1:0-6045 GCA_036388395.1 Chthoniobacteraceae bacterium | reverse complement strand
GCTGCACCATGCCCGCGAGCTCGTCGCGATCTGTCGAGGGAAGCGTCAGCCGCTCGAGCAGCGCCGCGTGGCAGGGCAGGGCGAGGTGGATGCGGTTCCCAGCTGGGATCGCCTGCGCCGCTTCGCCGAGCGTACGCATGGCCTGTGATGGCCCGCCCGACATGCGGACACGCCAGCCGCCGGCGTCGGGAGTGAGAAGCGCTGTTTCCGCGCTGGGTTTCTTCATTCTTTCCAGTGGCGAATGGCTGGGGTGCCGCCACCTTTTGTGGCCACCACCTCGATTTGTCGAACGATCTTTCCGGAGTGGCCGGCGGAGATGATGCGGACGGTTGGATCTTTCACGTTTACGAGCCCGCCGAGTTCCTGAAATTGCGCTTCGGTAAAGCCGAGGAATTTCTGCACATCGCCGAGCGTCTTGAAGACATTGTCGTCGAGCGTCCCGTTCAACGCGTCCTTGCCGTCGCGGAACGTGACAAAGCGTTGAATCCGCGCCTCGCTCATCCCGGGGAGGAGGCGGAGGATATTCACCGAAGCCGAGCTGAGGTCGATCGTGCCGGCGCTGTAGAGCGTCAGCTCATCTTTCCAGCCGGGAATGGAGGTGAGCGCTTCGGCGTTCGCGACTTCCTCCAGCTCCTCAATCGTCTGGAGCGCCCGATTTGCCGGGACGTAGTCCCCTTCGTTCTCGTTGCCGTTGAGGCGCTTGAGGTCGTCGCCGTCGACGTAATCGAGGAGCGAATCGACAAACACTTCGCGGTCCTTGAACTCCACGCCTTTCCACTCCAGCCATTGCTTGAGCATGGTGATCTTGCGCGGCTCTTCGTTGGCGATCAGCCAGTTGAGATGCAGCCGACCTCCTTCGCTTTGGATCTGGACTTTGTAGCCCATCGTGTCCGCGAGTTCCTCCGTCAGCCAGGGCGTCTGCTGCGTGACGAGTGGGTGCAACGCCATGGCCACGCCGGAGCCGGCCATCGCACGCGCTTCGAGTTGGCGATTCGCGTCGCCGGAAAGCGCGATATCCTGCTGGATCCAACGCGCCCAGACGAGCACTGCGCTTGCGAGGAGGATCAGCGCCCACATCACGAGGAGGAGCGTCGATCCATTCCGGGCGGACTGAGTGAAGCGCGGCGGCGTCATTGCTGAGTCAGCGCGGCCGGGATGTTCAGCACTGCTTCGTAAGGCTCGTCATCCGCGCGGCGCCAGAGACGGATCCGGACGAGCGACGGGCGCACGTTCTGATCCTGCCACCGCTCCAGCCAGCTATTGATCCGCGGATCGAAGTAGCGGATCTCCATCGCGGCGAAGTTCTCGATCAAGCGCATCCACTGCTCGTCTTTATCGGTGCCAGCGGTCGGCCGTCGACGGAGGCCGAGATCGAGCCGCGCCGAGGTTTTCTCCGGGGGCTGGAGCATCAGCGTCACCTGGTAATCACCGCGCGCGGCCGTGGTTAGCACACCGACTCCCGCCTTTGTCCGCCACTGCATTTCGTCGCTCGCGAGACCTTTGAATTTCTGCGCTTTTCCAGTGAGCAAGGCCTGCCCGACCACAGGCAGCTCATTGAGCTGACCTTGGACAAGATTGATCAGGCCGACAATTGCCTCGCCTTCTGCGGCATTTTCGGTGGAAAAGCGGAGCGCATCGAGATTGGCACTTACGAAGCGGAAGAGGCTGAAGGTAATCAGCACCGTCATAAAGACGGCGATCATCACCTCGAAAAGAGTGAAGCCGTGGGAGGAGTTGAGAGTTGAAGGGTGAGAGTTGAGAGGAGCTAGGCGGCGACGCATCAGAGCGGGTGAACGCTGCAGCGCGTTGCCCGGAGCTGCGACCGTCGGCGCCCCCGCGAGGCAGCGGCTATCTTTGTCTTGGATAGACATAGAAAGTAAGGTCTCGCGCCTGCTCCTGCCGGTCGGAAAGCCACGTCGCCCGGAGCGTCACATTGAAGATCCCAAAGATCTCCTGATCGTTCTCGTTCTTTCGCTTCAGTGGCTCGCGGGTGGTGGTGAGTTTCACCCCTTTGAAGATTCCCTTTAGATCCTCCACGGATTTATCGCCGAGCGGCACCGCGCCGACTTCGATCTCGGCCATGCGATTCTGCAATAGCCGCCGAATGCGTGCGTCCTCATCCTTCATCCGTGTGGCGACCATTGCATTCTCCACACAATGGCCGAGCGCGAGCACGCCGATCGCGAAGATCGCCACCGCGAGAATCGTCTCCATGAGGAGAAAACCCCGCGCCTCTCTTCGGATCGTCCCCGTCCGACGTCGTGAAAGCATCCCGTTCATTTGATCACCTGCTCGATAAGCGTCCCGCGCACCGTCAGGGGATCATACTTCACGATCCAGCTGCCTGGCTCCCCGTTGTAGGTCACGACCACCGGCTCGCAATTCCCGCTCCGCCAAAACATCCACTCCATCGGCGGATCCTTCTCGAGCGCCGCGAGCCGCTCGAGCGTGATTGTTGCACCTTCGGCAAAATCCAGCCGCACTGGCTCCGCTGCCGCATCCTCTGGAATCGGCGCATCGGGCTGCAGCTCGATACCGGTGGGACCCCAGACGAGCACGTAGTTGCGCCGTTCATTGATGCTGCGCGCGTGCGCATTGCGGACGAGTTGCTCAAAGGCTTCGTGCGTTTCCCTCAGCCGCTGCTCGTCGAAAAGGCCGTCCAGACTCGGGATCGCAGTGGCGAGCAGCATCAGGGCGATAGCGATCGCCAGGATCAATTCCAGCAAGGTGAAGCCGTCGCGGCGGGACATGGGCAGGGGCCGGAAGTTCGCCGAAGCGGGAGCAAAATGCCACCCGCAACTTGGGCCCTCGCCGCGATTAGCAAAATCACCGGTTGTGAGTAGCGTTTGACCTGCTCCGCCTCCGCGGCTAGATACGGCGCGTGTTCCGCCTCGCCCCGTTCCTCGCCCTGATCCTTCTGTGCGCCGGAGCGCTGGCGCAGAACAACGCCGTCCCACCCGATCCCGGCACGGGAGCAACGGTGGATCTGGAGTTTCCGATGGCGCCGGTCAGCTCCGTGCTGGACCTCTACGAGAGCCTCACCGGCAAGCGTCTTCTGCGCGATCCGACCGCCAATGTTGGAGAGCTCTATATCGTGGTGAAAGACCCGGTGCCGCGCGAGGAAGCGATCAAGATCATCGAGATCAGCCTGCTCATGAACGGCATTTCGCTCGTCCCGGCAGAGGACGGGAAAATCGTCAAGGTGCTCGGTCTCGGCGGCCTCCCACGGACGCGAGCCATCCCGATCTTCTCCGATATTAATCTGATCCCAGACACGGAGCAGATCGTCACCTTCGTCTTCAAACTCCAGTTCGCCGATCCGACGGAACTCGCCTCGACGCTCAACCAAGCCTTTCCCGCAACTCCCGTGCTGCAAGGAGCTCCCACCATTCTCCCGCTGCCGAAAGCACAGTCGCTCCTCGTCACCGAAAACACCGCGGTGATCCGGAGCATCGCTCAGGTCATCCGCGAGATCGATCTCCCGCCAGCGGGAGTAGTTGATGAATTCATCACGCTCGAGCGTGCGGATGCGAAGGACGTGCTGGAAAAGCTCATCGCGATCTTTGAGAGAAAAGATGCTGCGGGTGCGCCGGGCTCGACTCCCGTGCCGCGAGCGGTGGCGGTTCGCCCGATCACCACGCCTGAAGGGATTCCGATCCCACAGAATGCCACCGCGGAAGTCACAGCGCCGAATTCCGTGGAGATCAGCGCAGGCACGCTCTCGGAAGATTCGCTCATCGTCGGCCAGATCAAGCTCACCGCGGACGTCCGCACGAACCGCATTCACGTCGTCACGCGGCCGATCAATATGCCCTTCATCCGCAAACTCCTGCGCGAGTTCGATGCGGATGTGCGGTTCGGCGAACCCAGCGTGCGCAGCCTGCGGTTCGTCTCGGCCGCAGACGTGCTCGATGCGGTCGTCAGCGCAATCACCGATCCCGGCGCCAAGGTGGATGACACCGGCGGAGCCGCGGGTTCGCAACCTGGCACCGGAAACCGCGGCACCGGGGCAGGCGGCAATCGCGGCGGCGGGGATTTGCTCGGCAACCGCAATGGCGGCGGGAGCGGCGGCGGCCAATTTGGCGGAGGCAACGGTGGCGGCTTCAGCCTTTCCGAGAGTCTTTCCACGGAGGAAAGGCCGATCGTTCCTCTCGTGAAGATCGTCGGGAATACCAAGATCATCGCCGATACCCGTGCAAACTCGATCGTGGTGCTCGGCAACGAAAGCGTGAAAGAGAAGGTCTTCCGCACCCTCGATCTGCTCGATCGCCGGCAGCCACAGGTGATGCTCCACACCATCATCGGCGAGCTGACCCTTTCAAACTCGGAGCAGTTTGGAGTCGATTATATCCTCCGCAACGGCGGCCGAATCGCCGGCGGCACGATCACCACGCCAGGCACACCGGGGACTCCCGGCACCCCCGGCACTCCAGATGGAAACGGTACCGGCGGCACTGGCATCATTTCCTTTAATGGCAACTCGCCTTCGTTGAATCTGAACAGCCTGCTTAGTCAGCGGAACATCACCCAGATCGCCACCGCGGGTGCCGGTGGCCTAAGCGGTTTCATCACCGCCGGCAACACCCTCACTGCAGTTGTGAATGCCCTCGAGTCCACTGATCGCTTCCGCGTCACCTCGCGGCCAATGATCTTCGCGAGCAACAACAAGAAGGCGACCATCGCTTCGGGTCAGGAGATTGCCGTGCCGGCAAATATCCAGAGCGGCTTCAACGGCGGCGGCAATGGCATCGTGACCAACTCCAGCATTCAGTACAAGACCGTCGCGCTGCAGCTTGAGGTAATCCCTCTGATCAATTCCGAGCGCGAGGTGACCCTCGATATCGTGCAAAAGGTCGACGAAGTCTCGGGCTCCACGGTCATCGACAACAACCGCATCCCCAATATCTCCACCCGCGTCCTGCAGACCACGGTCTCCGTGCCCAATGAGGCGACACTGGTGCTCGGCGGCCTCATTCGGCAAAGCCAAAACAACACCGCCGCGGGTGTTCCGTTCCTCAGCCGCATTCCTGTGCTCGGCTACCTCTTCAAGAACACGACAAAGGACAAGTCACGCACCGAGCTCGTCGTGCTCATTCGGCCCGTCGTCACCACCGGCCCGGCCGAGGCGGTCAACGTCCGCGAGCGCGGTCAGGAGTTCCTGAACATGGAGCCGGATATCGAGTCAGGTCTCGTCCCGCCGGGAATGCGCAAGCGGATCCCAGCGGAGCGCCTGCTGCGCGCGCCCAAGGTGGAAGTCAGGGAGACAGAGCTGACGATCTCGCCAAAGTGATCCGCTGTTTCGCATGAGCAGGCGAATGCCCGTTGCAGGCGCGCTGAGGGCCGTGCATTTTTCCTCATGACCCCGCGCAAAGCTCTCGTCGACGTCCTCCGCGCGAGCGGTGTCGCTTCGGATGAAGATGCGGCGCAGCTCGCCGCGCTCACCCCGGCCAGCGGGAGCAGTTGGACTACCGAGGTGCTGAACACCGGCAAGGTCGACGAGCTGAAATTCGCGGCTGCGCTCGCGCAGCTTTTCAAGAGCCCCTTCGAGCTGATCGAATCCGCCCGGATTGAGCGCAGCGTGCTTGGGCTGCTCCCGAGCCGATTCGTGTTCAAGCACCAGATCCTGCCAATCGCCGTGACGGAGACTTCGGTGCGGCTCGCTACGTACGATGTCTTCAACAGCGTCGGCCGCCGCCTCGCTGCGCAGCAGCTTCCCGGCAAAAAGCTCGAGTGGGTCATCGTTCCGCGCGGGCAACTCCTCCGCGCGATCAAATCGCTTTACGGCGTCGGCGCAGAGACGTTCGACGAAATCCTCAAAACAAGCCGCACCTACGACGGCGACGAGGACCGCCAGCAGGCGCAGGACATCAGTTCCGATGATCCGGAGGCGAGCGTGGTGAAGTTCGTCAATCAGGTGATTCGTGAAGCCATTTACGAGCGGGCGACGGATATTCACGTGGAGCCGCTCGAAAGCGATCTGCGGATCCGCTATCGCATCGACGGCATTCTCCACGAGGTCGCGGTGCCGCCGCAGCTCCGTGTGCT
>DASVRY010000134.1:0-6027 GCA_036388395.1 Chthoniobacteraceae bacterium | reverse complement strand
GTGGCCGCTCACCGCGAACACGGAGAAGCCTGAAGACGGGCGTGAATACATGAATCTCGCGGAGACGTGGGCGATGAAGGATACGGACCAGAAAGATTTCGACAATGAGACTCCTGTTCCTGGGGAGCGGTCGCAGCTGGCCCTGGATCCTGTCCACGAGACGCATCGCAACGCGCTCTTCTACGACTTCCACGTTGGGAAGCTCGACCTGGACGATAAGGTAAAGCGCTAGCGAGTGTCGATCAGCTCGCGGTGACGGCGATGGCCTGCGCCACCGCGTAATGCTCCGAGTGGCTGAGACTGAGGAGCACTTCGGCGACCCTCATCTTCTTTGCGAGGAGCAGCCCGCTCCCGCTGAGCACGACGTATGGGCACCCGCTTTCGCGGCGACAGATCTCTATATCCTTCCAGCCGAGTTCCGCACCAATGCCGGTGCCAAACGCCTTCGAAACTGCCTCTTTGGCGGCGAATCGCGCGGCATAGAATGGCGCTGTGATCTTCATCCCCGCGCAGTATTCCCTTTCTGCGGCGGTGAAGAGCCGCTCGAGTAGGCGCTCCCCCTGACGATCAATGGCCGCTTGGAATCGAGCGATTTCGACGATGTCGACGCCAATACCGACAATCTTCACGGCGCTGAGCGAGCGTCGAGCAATGCGAGCATTTCGGCCACTGCCGTTTCCAAGCCTGTGAAGAGAGAGCGGGAGATGATCGAGTGTCCGATGTTCAGCTCTGCAACATGGGGGATGGTGATGATCTGAGCGATGTTCTCGTAGTTGATCCCGTGGCCGGCATTCACCTGAATGCTGAGATCTGTCGCCAACTCGGCCGCACTCCGCAATCGCTGAAGCTCGGCCTTTTTATCTGCACCCGTCGCGTTCGCGAAGGCGCCGGTGTGGAGTTCCACCATGTCCGCGCCGAGCTTTTTTGCTGCTTCGATCTGATCCGGCGCAGGTTCGATGAAGAGGCTGACGCGAATGCCGGCCGTCTGCAAACGCGCCACGGTCGGCTGCAGATGCCGCAGCTGCCCGACCGCATCCAACCCGCCTTCGGTCGTGATCTCCAGCCGGCTTTCAGGCACCAGGCAAACCTCTTCAGGGAGAAGCTTCAACGCGACCTCCACAATTTCAGGCGTGTTCCCCATCTCGAAGTTGAGCTTCGTGATGATGCTCTCTCGGAGGCGGAAGACGTCCCGGTCCTGAATGTGCCGCCGATCAGCCCGCAGGTGGACGGTGATGCCGTGAGCACCTGCTCGTTCACACGCAGATGCTGCAACGACGAGATCCGGCTCGGCCATCGCCGTGTCGAGCGACCCTGCGTACCGCGCCTGCCGCAGCGTAGCGACGTGATCGATATTGACGCCTAGTTTCATAGGTGAAGTGACGGGCGCAGCTGCCGGGGTGTCAAGGAGCGCGGGCAGTCGGCGCTAATGGCGGAAGTGCCGCACGCCGGTACAGATCATCGCCATGTTGCGTTCGTTGGCTGCGGCAATTACTTCCGAGTCTTTCACCGAGCCGCCGGGCTGAATGGCGCACGTCGCGCCCGCCTCAGCCGCGGCGATGAGGCCGTCGGGGAAGGGGAAGAAGGCATCGCTGCCGATTGCGCTGCCGGCGAGCGAGAGTCCGGCGTCCTGCGCTTTCCAGATGGCAATCCGCGAAGCATCCACCCGCGACATCTGTCCGGCTCCGATGCCCAGGGTCCTATCTTTGCCGGCATAGACGATGGCATTCGACTTCACGTGCTTGACCACACGCCAGGCAAAAAGCATCGCTGCGAGTTCGTCAGGAGTTGGCTTCCGCCCGCTGCAGACGTGGGTTTCGAAGTCCGTTTCCGGCGCTCGGTCCCGACTCTGCACGAGCACGCCACCTGTGACGGAGCGGATGAGGAGATCCTCTTCATCGCCCACTTGCGGCAAGGGTTGCGGAAGGCTCCGCATGAGGCGCAGATTTTTTTTCTTCTGCAGGAGTGCGCGCGCATCGGGCTCGAATTCCGGCGCGATGATTACTTCGCTGAAGATCTCGCTGATTGCACGAGCGAGACCTTCGGTGAGCGGGCGATTGCAGATGATGATACCTCCGAACGGCGCCTGTTTGTCGGTAGCGAAAGCCTTGTTCCAGGCCTCGCGAAGATCGGGATCGCTGCCGACGCCGCAAGGGTTGGTGTGCTTGAGGATGGCCACCGTCGGTTCGCTGAACTCCTGGATCAGCTCGGAGGCGGCGGTGATATCGAGGATGTTATTATAAGAGAGTTCCTTGCCGTGGAGCTTCTGAAAGTGCTCGTCGAAGCTGCCGTAGAGCGCCGCGTGTTGATGCGGATTCTCGCCATAGCGGAGGCGGGCGACGATCGGCATCGAGACGGAGAACGAGCAAGTCGTCTGCTGCTCTTTGTTCAGGTAGTTGGCAATGGCGCCGTCGTAGCGCGCGGTGGTGACGAAGACCTTGATGCCAAGCCGCTCGCGGAGCTTCAGTGTCGTCGCGCCGTCATTGTCGCGCATGCTCTCGAGAACGTCGGTGTAATCCTCGGGATCAACCACTACCGTCACCGAACGATAATTCTTCGCTGCGCTGCGGAGCATAGAGGGGCCGCCGATATCGATCTGCTCGATGGCTTCTTCCAACGTGGTCTCCGGATTGGCGATGGTCTTCTCGAAGGGATAGAGATTCACCACGACGAGATCGATTGGCTTGATGCCGTGCTCTTCGGCTTGAGCGACGTGATCTGGATTGTCGCGGACATAAAGGAGTCCGCCGTGGACTTTTGGGTGCAGCGTCTTCACGCGCCCGTCGAGCATCTCTGGGAAGCCGGTGAAAGCAGCGATCTCGGTGTTTGCGATGCCTTCCTTTTTCAACAAGCTCGCGGTGCCACCGGTGGAGACGATCTCGACTCCCATCTCGACGAGTTCGCGGGCGAAATCGACCAGCCCGGATTTGTCGGAGACGGAGATCAGAGCGCGTTGGATTTTCATGAGGGGGCAGACGCTAGGTCAGCACCGCGGCAGCGGTCAACATGCGCTTGCGGGGTGAATGAGGATGAGGAGCTAACCGCTCCGCGCAGTGAAAGCCGGACGTGGTCGGCGTTCGCCTCCGAATGTGCACCTCCGACTATTGGTTGGTCGTGCGCAGTCGGAAGAAGAGCTGCGGCGGGCCGTCGATGCCCGCGGAAACAACAACCTGGCGCGTCTCGGTGTCTGCTGCGACCGACACCAGCGTGTCTTGTGCCGGAGCCCAGCTGATGAGATCGCCGGACTGTTCAACCAGATAAGTGGTTCCGGGCCGGTCGAGCGGACGATTGAAGGTGAAGATATAGTTCACCGCGCCCTGACCGTTTTGTCGGACCAGGGTGGGCAGCAGGCTCACTTGATCGTCGGCGACGCGAGGATTGGTGATACGAATGTATTCGAGGTAGTTGCCGCTGCCGTCACCGTCGAAGTCTTCAGCGTCGCCCGTGCCAGCGCCTCCTGCGGGAAAGAAGAATGCCTTCCATGCTGCGTAACTCACGCCAACTCCGCCTGGAGTCGGCACGTCATACTTCCAGCTCGTGGCGAAATCTCCGGCCGTTGTTGTGCCCCGGCGATTAAGAGAAAGGCCCGGGGTGCTTGGGAACGGCCAAGGGCTTGCGATGGAGTAGTTCACCACGTCTTCAGTGGTGCGGGGGATGAAGCCAGGCTCCCCGGCGGGTTCCGCTTCAGCCCGGTAGAGGACGACGCTTCCAGAAGGATCGAGGCGATTGCCGACGTCCCAAGGGCCAGCGAGTGGGACGGTAGCTGCAATTTGATAGGCCGACCGGAAGGCGTTAGCTCGGGCGGTGTCAGTCGGGGCGAAGGGCACCACGACAAGCAGGCCGCCAGGCTGAAGGCTTTGGCTTGTGAAGTCGAAATCCGCGTCTCCACGGAGCCGCCAGTTGGCCAGGGATTGTGCGGTCGAACCAGTGTTGCGAACCTCGATGAATTCCAGCTCCACGCTGCCAGTTGCGGGTGAGTGCTGGATTTCGCTGACGAGGAGCGGACCAACCCGAGGAGCGCTATTGATTGCGCCAAGGGTGGCCTTTGGCGTCGTCGCTGAAGCGGAATCAAAAAGCGTTTGCTGCACCAGCGGATAAAGGCTGCCCGTCCCGTTTGGCCAGCGGCCCCAGGTTTCACCGAGCCGAGCGGGGCCGAACTCAACGCGGTTCACGAGGCGGGTTGGTTTCCCAGCGTCGTCGCTGCGGATCAGCCACGCGTCGTTATCCCGATAAAGCGAAAAGGAGAACTCACCGGGGCCGGGCACGCCAGCGCTGGGATTCCAGGCGCCATTCGGATTAAAGTTGCGCTCGTCGAACACCAGGTAGCCGCCAGCCGGGATCGTGGTGCCTGCAGCGATGCGGAACTGCCGGAAGCTGTCGAGATCTTCAGGCGCGCCAGCGTTGCTGAGATACCAACCGCCGACATCGATGGGAGAAGCCGTGTTATTGCGCAACTCGATTGCTTGCACAAAGGGGCTGGAAGCATGACTCAGCACCTCGTTGATCACGACGGACTCTTCCGGGCCGGTGCCGGGCGCCGCCGGTGTCCCGTGGAACTCGGAGGAAGCTCGCCAGTTGGTGCCGAGATTCAGAGCAGCAGTGGTGAAGCTGGCGCCGACGTATTCGAGGGTCGCGCCTTTTCCATCGGCGCGTCCCGGCCACGCGCCAGCATCGCTAAAGGTGAAATCCTGGATGACCGAGCTATCGCGCGCGAGCAGACGGATCTGCTCGCCGCCATTACCAAGTGAGCCGGTGCTCCATTCGCCCACAATGCGCGGAGTTACTCCCGAACCATAGCGCAGGGTAAACGCCGTCTTGTTCTTCACGACCAGCACGTAATCACCTTGATTCAAGGTGAAGGCGGGAAGGGTAAGGCTTTGGAACGGGAAGCCTTCAGCGAATGTGACTCCGAAGAGATTTACCCTCCTGGTGCCTACGTTGTGGATTTCGATGAACTCAAAGTCATCGCCTCCGACAAACGGAGATGATGAAGCCTCTGCCCCGGTGGCTGAAAGGGGGTTGTAGTTTAGTTCCGTGATCGCAATGTCGCCCGCCGCGGCGAACACTTCATTGACAAGATAGACCGCACTTGCCGGGCCGCTCCACGTCCCATCGCTAAAGCGAATGCGTGTGGTTAGCACGGTCGTGGCATTGATCGTCACCGCTCCCGTGTAAGCAGTGCCGACGATTCCACCTCCAGCGGCGCGTGGGTCCTGGCCATTGAGCGTGTAGTAGATGGTGCCGCCGCTCCCGCTCAGGGTCACAGTAGTGCCGGCTGTAACGACGCCTGTCGCACGGCTGATCGAGGGTGTTGTGCGGATCTGGGTGTCGATCCAGCTCATCCGGCTGGTTAGCCAATTCTTGAGCGCAGAGGTTTCACCGCTAAACGTGCCGCCGCGAGAGCTGTCCGGGAAAATGTTCCAGCGGGTGTAGTTGCGCAATGCGGCGTCGGGACCGATCTCCGCAGCCATGGCGTTGACGATTGCGTGGAGATTGATGGTCGCAAAAGCACCGCGCCTCAGTTCAATCCAGCGATCGGCCCACGCCTGCTTGAAATCGGCATCGGTGAAGAGCCGCCCCCACCAATCGAGGTTGAAATAATCAGTCGCGTCGCCTGAGCCGTTCCAGCCTACCGGATCGCTGTCGCGGCCATCGTAGGAGAAAAGCGTGCGGTCGAAATCCCAAATCGGACCCGCGTTGATCTTGCCCAGGCGATCCTTGTGGAAGTAAGCGCTGAGGCGCAAGGCGTCGGGATTCTTGGTCACCATGTTCAGCCAATGATGATCGACCCACGAGCCGCGATCTATCCACGCGTTGTAACCGGAGACGGGGTCCCGGTAATTTGCGCTGTAGAGTGCGTTGTCGAAGCTCTGCACATACCCTCGGAGGTAATTCTTCTGCTCGATCGACGCTTCCGAGTTCTTCATGCTCACAAGGACGAGAGGCCCGTCACGGGTCGGGCGCTGAGTTGTGAGTCCGGGGTTTACATACCACGAGTATTCATCAGTGCCGGTGCGGTCGATTTTGAAA
>DASVRY010000133.1:0-3885 GCA_036388395.1 Chthoniobacteraceae bacterium | reverse complement strand
CAGCACCGCAAGCACCGGGATCTTCACGAATTTGCGCAGATCTTCTGCAAGCACTTCGGCCTCCTCCGGGTAGCCGTAGTCGGTGAGATCGCCGCAAATGAGGAGCACGTCTGCGGCTTTCGAGGCCTCGACGAAAAGCTCCTCCATCAAGCCGTGAGTGCCTTTGCTGTAGTGAATGTCGCTGGTCGCGGCGACGCGGAGCACTTTGGTGTCGGACATTGCTCTGAGTATCGCATCCGCAGCGCCATTCCGCGTGTCGGAGACGCGCGAAATTCGCCGCGCGTCCGTTGCCGGGGATGTAAATGACTGCCCCCGACCACGTTTCCAGCGACGCCTTCTACCAACACGCCATGCAGGTCCTGCAGGAGGCGAAGATCGACTTCCTGGTCGGAGGCGCCTATGCGCTCCGGCATTACACGGGGATCATCCGCGACACCAAGGACTTCGATATTTTCCTGCGGCCGAAGGATATCGAGCCGGCGCTCAACGTCTTTCAAAAGTCGGGCTATCGTGGCGGCGTCGCGTTCCCTCATTGGCTCGCCAAAGTGCATCATGGCGAGAACTTCATCGATCTTGTTTACCGCGCCGGAAACGGACTCTGCGAGGTGGACGACGCGTGGTTTTCCCCTGTGGAGGAAGGGACGCTGCTCGATATGCCCGTGCGCCTCTGTCCGCCGGATGTGATGATCTGGCAGAAAGCTTACATCATGGAGCGCGAGCGTTTCGATGGGGGGGATATCGCGCACCTGCTACGGAGTTCCGCGGAGCGGATCGACTGGCCGCTGTTACTCGAGCGCTTCGGACCAGATTGGCGGGTGCTCTTCAGTCATTTGATGCTCTTCGGCTTCATCTATCCAGGAGAACGGCACAGGTTGCCTCCGGATGTGATGCGCGACCTGCTGGGGCGCATGGCGGCGGAGTTGGAGAGTCCCGGGACTTCGGAGAAGCTGTGCCAGGGGACTTACCTCTCCCGGGGTCAATATCTGCCGGACATCGAGCGGTGGGGCTACCGCGATGTCCGAACCAGCGATAGGTGTTACATGGATGAGGATGACGTGCGGACGTGGACAAACGCGATCAGCCAGGCGGAGCCGACGCGGTGATTCAGCGGGAGAAAAGCGCGTCCAGTCGAGCAGCCCCGAACGAACTGTAAACACAGAGAGCAGCTCCGCTTCTGCCTAATCTTTACCTTATCCTATGTCCGACACCGAACTCACCGTAGGCCAGCAAAAGGTCGCAATCGTCACCAAAGAGGAGCTCGTCGAGTTGCTGAATGGCGACCTTTCTCGTGAATACCAGGCCATCATCACCTACCTGCAGTACGCTGCTTCCGTCACCGGTCCGTATCGGCAGGAGTTAAAGCAATTCTTCGCGAACGAAATCCCCGACGAGACGATGCATGCGCAGTATCTGGCAGACAAGATTGCCGCCCTTGGCGGGGTCCCGAGTGTTACGCCCGAACCTGTGATGCAGGAGACGGACGCCAAGAAGATGTTGGAGAACGTCGTTGAGGCTGAGCGCACAGCCCGAAACAATTACTCACAACGCGCGGCCCAGGCTGAGCACCTCGGGGAGATCGGCCTCGCTAATCACCTCGAAGATATGGCCGACGACGAATCAGGCCACTTGGACGAGACGCTGAAAATTCTCCAAGGCTGGAGATAGTGCAATTGACCGCAACTGCCTTGCCACTAGTAGCAAGGTAGCTAAAGGACGGTGAACCTCTGGCCTCCCGACAGACGCAAGCAGCCCGGCGCGCTCACTCTCGTGAGCAATCGCCGGGCTGCTGTTGTAAGAACCTGGACGCCCGGATTTACGCGGCGCTGACAGGAATCAGTTCGTCCTCAACGAGAGGAGCGGCATAGTTCGTCCGCACGTTGCCATTGATGGTCCCATCGGCTCCGAGAGATGACCCCGTACCGCCGAGGCCCGCGATGAATACTGGCTCGAGAATGCCCCATCCGCCGTCGCCTGCATCGATGTCGATCTTGAACAGGGAACCTCCCGCTCCATCCGCAACTGCTCCAGATCCGCCCGCACCGGCGATGACTTCAGCGAGGCCGAGGATGGCATCTGCAGCGACGGAAATCGTCTTTATGCTACCGCCAGCCCCTGCTGTCCCGCCGGAGCCAAGGTCGTCGGTCGCGGCACCACCATCGCCAGTGTTAATGGAGAGCGCGGCGAGGAACCCTTGAAGGTTGATTGAAACATTGCTGACTTCACCAGCAGCGCCGCCGTTTTTGTCGACCGTGCCTTCGCCTCCTGCACCAGCTGCAAAGACAAAGCCATCTTCAGACTCGCCCGAATCTGTGCCAGTGATGGTCACGTTCTGAATCGAACCGCCGGCTCCACCAACGGCGCCGGTATAGATCTCGGTCTTCTCGTTGTACGAGTAGCCTGCATCGCCTGCGCTTCCTGCGGCAACTTCCACACTGCCACTGACGCGAGAGAGTGTCAGGCCTGTAACTGAGCCTCCCTTTCCACCGGCGAAAGCACCGCCAGAGCTGCTCGCCTCGCCAGCGATGATGCTGGCTTCGAGGGCCGGGAGTTCGACTGTAGCCACATCGCCGCCGTTGCCGCCTGCGCCACCTGAATCGCCTGCCACACCGGCATCGCCGCCAGTAATCGTTGCCACGCCGATGGTGCCCAGGCCTGTGACCTTCACCGTGCTGACGCTGCCACCGCTGCCGCCGTTCTTATCAACTTGAGCATCGCCGCCGATGCCACCTGCGATCTCAAGTGTGTCAATGTCATCTGCGATCGAGATAGTCACCGTGTCGACCTTGCCACCATTTCCGCCGGCTCCGCCGAAGTAGTTGTCGCCCCGGTAGGAATAACCGCCGTAGCCGCCTACGCCGCCGGTGATCGAGATAGCCCCGGTGATGACTGAGGTGACTACGATATTGGTGACTGCGCCGCCTGCTCCGGCGTTGTTCCCGCCCCGGATCATCTCACCGCCGTCTCCTCCGTCACCGGCTGCGATATCGAGGTCGCCGATCAGTCCGCCGATCTCCACAGCCGACACCGCGCCGCCGGCGCCGCCGCTGCCTTTGACCTGGCTGGAACCCGCTCCAGCACTGATCGCCAGGTCGCCACTCTGCGCGCCGATAGTGATGCCCGTAACGCTTCCTCCGCTGCCTCCCGCGACTCCAGCGCCGGCTTCGATGCTCTGGGTTCCATGAGCGAGCGTCACAGTCTGGATGGAGCCACCCGAACCGCTTTTCACCGCGGGAGCGGTCGTTGAGAAGCTCTTCGCGCCGCCGTTGAAAGAGATGGTGATGCCAGCCGCTGCGTCGCCCGTGGCGATGCTCTGCACGGACAGATCGCCCGCAGTGCCGCCGATATTGGCGCCGGTGATCGAACCACCTGCAAGGAGGTGTCCGGTCACTTTGCCTGTCACCTTCAACTCATCGATCGATGCATCGAGCAGGTTTCCGCCTTGGAAGGTTGCCTTTTTGCCCTTGATCAGCAAGGCCGTGGCGACAGAACCCTTTATGTCAGCCTTCACCTCCCCCTTGAGCTTGTCACTCGCAGCCAGTCCGGTGATCTCCCCTTCACCAACATGACCGTCGGAGTTCAAGTCGGTGAAAAAGAGGAGACTTGATCCGTTGCTAACCGACGCCAGCTGAACGGAGTTTGCATCTACAACTTGCTGCTCTTTTTTCCCCTTACCCGTTTTGGTGACGGTGCTGTCCATGATCAAGCTGTCACCTTTCTGGAGGAGAAGAGCGAAGGTGGCCCCAGTAGACGCGGAGGCTGCCAAGTCACTCTTCTCGGCTTTCCCTTTTTCATCGGTGAAGGTGCCGGAGGACGGGTTGAAAAAGATGTTGGCTGGAGCGATGCGGGATTCGAGAGTCTCGATGGCGGTTTTCATTTTTGGTATGG
>DASVRY010000132.1:0-5317 GCA_036388395.1 Chthoniobacteraceae bacterium | reverse complement strand
GGAGGCGACGCGTGCCGTAATCGACCGCGAGCTGCCGGGCTTTGGGGAGATCATGCGAGTAGAGTCGTTCGCCAAGGTGAAGACCTCGATCCTTTCACGTGCCACTGCCGGCACCCGAGGGCGGGCGTTGATCGTGAACCTGCCGGGGAATCCCAAGGCAATCGGCGAGTGCCTGCCGATGCTGGTTCCAGCGATCACGGAGGCGATTAAGCATTTGCGCGGCGGGTGAACCGCGGCGCAGGTGCGCACTCACCAGCCAGCTTCGGCAACGATGAAAGCCCCGCGCTCTCGGTCATCCTGAGCGGAGCGCAGGTGGAGAGGTGGGCGGAGCGCAGTCGAAGGACCCGCGACGCTCCAGCAAAGTCCTGCAGTGCGAAGCGGATGACACATGATTTCGCGGCGGCAGCTCGCCGGACCTTCGACGGGGTCCTTCGACTGCGCGCCAGTCGCTGAAGCTCCCTCCGCTCCGCTCAGGATGACGGCGTGGAAAAAATCACGTTGGGATTACGAGCAGCAGAGCGTCAATTGCCCAGGAACCTCGCATCCGGCGATTCAGCGCGTAGCACTTCAGGCAGATTCGCCGGATCCAGCTCCACCGCAAGGATGTGCTCGCCGCTGCTTAGGTCAGGAGCGACCTCGTTCGTGAGGTCGAGAGCCTGGCCGTTGAGCCAGGCTTTGGCGGCACCGCGAATCTGCAGACGCGTTTTTCCGCTGCTTTGGAAGCGCGCCACCGCGAGCATTCCTGGACCGGGATTGCTTGCGAGTTGAAGCGCTTCGGTGAGTTGCTCGCGTGGCAGGCGGCCATCGACGAAGGTGAACGCGTTCGCTGCCTGCTCGTTCTTCAGCTCTCCGCGGAGAACTTTCTCGCGCTCAGCGGCGGGATACAGTGTCCACACTCGTGCTGCGCGACCTTTGCTCGCGTCGAAACTCCCGGGTTTCCCGAGTTGTCCAAGGAAGGCGAAGAGATCCCAGCGATCACGCTCCGATAGCTGCTCGACAAGCCCCGCAGGCATAATCGAGCCAATGTCTGTTTTACTCGCGATATTTGCCTTCACGACAGCCTGTTCATTGCCGGCCACGTCGCGGACGAAGACTTCCTGCGCCGTCTCCCGCGCCTGGATTCCCATGAGCTGGGTGTTGTCTTTCAATGTAAAAGCCACGGCATTGTAGCCTTCCTTCACTTTTGCGGCGGGGTTGAGCACGGCCTCGATGATGTAATCCAGCGGCGCGCTCGCTCCGAGTGAGGTCATTTCCGGGCCCACTTTGCCACCTGCTCCGCCGATCGCATGGCAGGTGACGCAGGCGAGATTCGCCCGGCGATAGACGAGTTCGCCGCGGGCAGGATTGCCGTCGCGTTTCGTAAGGTCAGCCATCCAGCCATAGCCTTCAAATGGCTTGGCTTGCTTCTCATTAACGCCTGCCATCGGAGCGAGTGATTTCGCCAGCGGCTCTCCTTTTTTCCCGACTTCCCGTGCCGCACGGAGACCTGCGGAGGCGACGATCTTGGGCAGAGTCCATGGGCCACTACCCACCAGGTTTTGCGGCGGGGCCCCAGCTAGAGATTCGACCGGACCACCCGGCACCTCGGAATGGGCACCACTCGCACTGAAAAACCTGGCCAACGCCTCGGCTGCTTCCTTGATTTTCAAGAGTTCACGCCAGGTTTCGAGAGCCTGCTGTTCGTCCTCGATCGAAGCGAGGATCGGGTGGACGTGCGCCGCTGCGCTACGAAAGCGGGTTGTCGCGAGTGCGATCAATGCAGTCCGGCGCGTGGCGAGCGGCTGGGCTGGCGCGCAGAGCTCCGTAAGAAGGCCCACGGCAGAATCACTGCCGACGCTGCCAAGGGCCTCGATGGCTCCGCGGCGTACATTTGCCGAGATATCGATTCGGGCGAGGAGCGACTGGAGTGTCGGCACCGTTGAGTCGAGTTTTAACGAGCCCGCTAAGCGGAGCAGCGCAACAAGCACCGATTCGGGAGTGCTCGTCAGTAGCTTGTTGAAGTCTCCAATGTTCGCCGGGCGTGCATTGCGCGTCCGAGCTGCCTCCGCGAGTGCCTGGGCAACTCGGGTGGCAATCGGTTCGGAAAGGCCGTCGGCTGCGGGCGAGGTGTTCGCGGCAGCATACGTGGCAGTGAGGAGATCGAGAAGACGCTGAAGCTGCACGGCGTCTCCTGCTTTCCCGATGAGCTCAATCCATGGCCCAGTGGTGATGTCGATTTTTCCACGGCTTAAAACTGCCGAAAGTGTCGGGCCGGCGAGTTGCGGCTGAATCGCCGTGAGGCCGTAGGCGAGCTGCGCTTCACGTCCTTCGATCTTCCATTCGCCGCGGGCGATTGCCTCTGTCCAAGGCTTTGCGAGTTCGTTGATCGAGAGCCACGTCGCGTATTCAAGGAATGGATCCGCGCTCGCTTTAAGCGCCGTCTCGAGCACGAGCTCGGCGCTCCCAACCGTCGGGATTTCTGCGAGCGCGCGGATTGCCTCGAGCCGCACGCGAGGATTTGGATCACGAACGAGGGTGGTGAGCTGCTCGATCGTCTGCGCTGACTTACGCGCGGGGATACTGGGCTCCGCGACATCCGCGAATCGGCTGCGGAGAACTGCTGCGGCTTGCTCTGTCTTCCACAGGCTCTCACCGCTCTGCTCCTCGCGTTCCATGCTCTTGCGCAAGGTGCCATGATCCTTTTTGAGCAACGGCTCCCATTTCACCAACGGCGCGTCTTTCTTGGTGATCCGCCAGATGCGGCCGCGGTGCTTGTCGCGCCGCTGATCGCGGAAATCCACTTCTCCGTGTTGGATGATCGGATTGCTCCAATCAGCTACATACAGCGCGCCGTCGGGCCCAAGCTTCACGTCGATTGGCCGGAAGCTGAGGTCGTTCGTTCGCACGAGATCCTGCTGCTCCTTCGCTAGGTAGCCGGCGCTGCCGGCAGTCTGCAATGGGGCGGTGGCCGCATTGACGATCTGTGAGAGTGGCGCCTCGGTGGGTTTCCCGCTCGTGGGATTCGGCTTCAATGGATCTGATGGTGTCGTGCTCAGATCCTCCATCGTGAACCGCACGATCCGATGTGCTCGGAAGTCGCAGGTGATCGCATTGCCTTGCCAATCAGCAGGGAAGTGCGGCGAGTAGATCAACTCGAGACCGCAAAATTTCGGATAAGATCCAGGGCTGATTCCGGGTGCGATGCGACGCCCGCCTTCGTAAGCCTGGTAGACGCCACCGGGAATCAGCCATGAGATCCCAATGCTCCCTGCGCCATCGGTGGTGAAGGATTGACCGGCGCGATCCATCTGATGCCCCCACGCATTCCACCATCCACGGGCAAACACCTCGAGTCGCTCGGTCTGTGGATTATAAGCAAAGATGCCGCCGCTATTCAGCCGCACCATTCCGTAAGGCGTCTCGATGTGGGAATGAATGTAGACGCTTTGATTGAAGTAAAGGCGCCCATCCATGCTCCAGTGCAGCGTGTGGATAATGTGGTGAGTATCCTCGGTGCCGAACCCGCTGAAGACGATCCGCTTCTCCTCGGCCCGGCCATCGCCATCGCGATCCACCAGCCGCAGCAACTCCGTGCTTTGGCCGACATAGCACGCAGGATCGACAGCTGCAGGCTCGGCTCCACCCTGCTTGCTGGCTGGCTTCGCGGCAAGGTCCGGCTCCACACCGGTCGGGATGAGCAGCCCGTCGGCAAAGACCGTGGACTTGTCTGCTTTACCGTCGCGATCAGTATCTTCCAGGATCAGGATCTTGTCGTGCGGCGGCTCACCCGGAGCGATTTGTGGGTAGAGCGAAGAGCTGCAAACCCACAGCCGACCGAGGGCGTCCCAGTTCATCTGCGTCGGCTTTTCGAGCAGCGGATTTTCTGCCCAAAGCTCGATCTGGTAGCCCTCGGCCACTGTGAAATCAGGGTGGGGGACTGGTGTTAGTGCTTCCACTGGCTTCACGGCTGGAGCCGCGGAGGCTGCCGCAGTCGATTCACCGCCAGCCAGGCGCTTCAGCCGATCGATCTCGGCGTCGGCGGCTTCGATGAGTGGATCAAACTGGGTGATCTCCTTCGCATTTTGGCCCTGCTCATGTTTGCGGAAGCCAAAGAGATAGGTGGAGTTCGCAGGCCGGAAGCGGTGGAAAAAGAGGTCGTTCTTTTTTACGATGGCGGCGCGGAGGATTTCCATGCGACGGCCCTGAAGCTCGACTGCTGAACGCTTGTTGCTCTGCCAATGGTGCTGTCTCCAGCCAAGTGACGTCGCAATTTCACCTGAAAATATGGAATGTCCCGTGGCTGTGAGGTGAATGCCGTTCTCCGTAGCGGAGGCTCCCACGCCAAGCGCCCACCCTCCGTCGTTTTTCGGGTTGGAGAAGAGATCGATGAAATGCGAACCGCTCTCACCCGCCACCTCCTTCACCGCGTTTGCATACTGGTCCAGCAGCCTATTGTGCTCCGTCGGGTCGATCCTCCCCGGATTCGCGCCGCGCAGATCTTCGTGACGGATGGGCGATAGGAACACGAGCCGCACACCGTCCGCTCCAGCGCTCCCGCGGATAACGCTGACCAGTTCTGCGAGTTCCTTCTGAAACCGTACCGCGCTCATCGGTTCGGTCCCGTAGCGCGCTGGGTCCGGATTCAGCAAATGATCGCCGCTCCGATCCGTCAGCTCCTGCAGACTAGCCGCCATTCCGTAGCCGAGAAAAACCACCGTCGGGTTGACGTGCGCGATCTGCTCCTTCAGCCGCTCCCACCCTTTGTCGGGCCCGTCGAAGCTCGCCCGTGACCAACCGCGCGGAGTATCTCCAGCCCACGAGAGATTCCGCACCGTGAAGCGCCGATCAGGAAACTGCTCGTGTAGCCGCGTCTCGAGAGTTCCGTAGTTGTTTTCCCGCTCGAGCAGCGTGTCTCCCAAGAAAAGGACGCGATCGCCTTCTTTCATCTCCAAAGGAACCGGAGCGGATACTGCCTCAGCGACTAGGTGGCAGAGAAAAAAGACGGCGCAAAAAAGGATCGTGGGGCGCATTGAGAAGAGGGATAAAGGAGAACACTGCACAGCGAGGCACCGGCTGTCCATATTGGCTCGATCGGCCATTCGGATGATTGCTCCGGCGGCCAGTCGCGGCGGCAGCGACCAACTCCCCCGAGATATTCCATATACCGTGGATTACGACGGCTCACCCGGCGCCGCTCTGCACCTTGGTATAGGCCGGGTTAAGTCCGACGTTGCGCCTTGATTCTTGCGCCGTATCTTCGCCGCGCATGCTTTCCGAGGACAGTGTCCAATACGCCATCGAAAATACGCAGGTAATCCGCGCGCCCGAGCGCCGCATC
>DASVRY010000131.1:0-1546 GCA_036388395.1 Chthoniobacteraceae bacterium | reverse complement strand
CGTTGCGCGGGGTCAACGCCAGGCCTTTCTCCAGCGCCGCGAGCGCCTGGCGGGTGCGGCCGAAGCTGAACTCCATCTCGGCGAGCCGGACCCATCCATAGCCGAAATCCGGAGCGACTTCAGTAGCCCGGCGAGCGGCCTCGCGCGCGGGCTCGAGCTGGCTGCGAGATTGCGTGTAGTAGGAGCGCGCCACCCAGCCGCTTGCGGTCTGTGGTTCTTTCGAAGCAGGCACCTCCTGAAACTTCACCGCAGCGGTCATTTCCTCCAGCGCCTGACGCCCTGCCGCGTCCGCCGGGATGCTCGAGATTGCGCGCATCGCATCATCGACTCTCCCCACGGCGAGCAGCACGCCAGCATAGTAGAGTCGTCCGCCAGATGAGAATGGCTGGCCGTCGGGATACTTTTCCAAAGCTCCGAGCAGATCGCCCTCTCGATACGCCGCCAGCGACGCGGCGACGCGCCGTTCCTCCGCGGCGGTCATCCCAAGCTCCGCCGGGTTTAGGACTGCGGGATAATAGAGCGCCCACTGAAGGATGTTCACCGCGTTGATCACAGCGGTCTTCTTCGGCGCCTTGCCGACTTCCACTTCGCCCTGCTCACCCGTGGCGAGGGTGACGCTGCCTTGGGCATTCGAGAGATCGACCTCGCCTTCGAAGACAGTCATGAACGTCTTCGCATCTTCAGTGACGCGCACGACGAGCTGTGTCCCGCGCAGTGCTCCATTCGCCGCAGGCGTATTGATCCGCATCTCCGGGCCTCGTTCCCGACTAAAGATGTAGGCGCCTCCCTGCTGGATATCGATTGATGACTGCCCAGTCTGCGCGGCGGCGGCCCCGACTTCAAAGACGGTCAGCTGATCCATCCGCATGACGCTGAGATCGGTCAACCGCACGGCGGCCCGGCTCCGCTTGCCGGTCTTCACCTTATCCCCGACCGCGAGCGGAGAAGTAGGTTCCCCCTTCTGCCAGGCGGTGCCGCCCCTCCGGGTGGTGACATCATTCTCCGCCTCAATGAGTGCCGCGCCGGCGGCGGGCTCCTGGCCCCACGCTTGGCCGACGGTGGAAAATAGCAAAAGCCAAACGACGACGAGCCGAAGATGGGGGGAAGCCATGTTGAGCCTTTATAAGGGCCATACCTGAAGGGGCAATGGTAAACGAGCCCGAGGTTCCCACCGGACGCGGCTTAAACGCCCGGTTTTTGAGATGCTGCTTGGGCTTGCGATCTGAGGCTCAGGTGAAACTTCACTATGGCTCCGCAATCGGTGCCACTCTTCATCTTCATCTATCGGAGTGTGTGCGCTGGACCGTATGGTTAGCCCATTTTGCGCTGCCTGAGCACGTCAACGTGTTGATGGGCATACTCCATGCCGCAATCCAAATAGTCACCGTTGCGCCATAGGTCGTCTTCGTCCGGCCCTCCGAAATAGCGGCGGTCCAGAGCCTCCATCTCCTTCTCTAGGGCCTGTTGCGCTGACTCTGGAAGCGTGAGTAGGTGGTCCAGGGATTCAGAGGGATAGAGCGGAAAACCGTGTTTGTGCAACACCTCA
>DASVRY010000130.1:0-2543 GCA_036388395.1 Chthoniobacteraceae bacterium | reverse complement strand
AAGGTCTCGGCGTTGCCAGCAGTGGAGCTGGCTCATTGATTCGCGCCGTGTATCACCTGCTCGGCCTCCGCACATATCTCACGACTGGCGAGCAGGAGACGCGGGCCTGGACGATCCGGGCCGGCGACAAAGCGCCAGCCGCTGCGGGGGTCATTCATAGCGATTTCGAGCGCGGCTTCATCGCGGCTGAAGTGGTGCATTTCGACGACCTGATCCGCCTCGGCTCCCACGGCAAGGCACGCGAAGCCGCCAAGCTGCGGATCGAAGGCAAGGAATACGTCGTGCAAGATGGCGACGTGGTGGAGTTCCGCTTCAACGTCTGACGCCTCTCCTCCGAGCCGGAGGTTATTGGCCACAGATTGACACAGATGAAACACAGATAAGGGAGAGGCAGAACACCCCTCCCCGTCCGTGTTTCAACCGTGCAAATCCGTGGCTAAAGCTCCGGGTCGACTGAGGATATTGGCCACCGACCTACGCGGATCTTCACGGATGGGAGAAAGCCAGAAGAAGCGGCCCTCCTCCATCTGTGTTTCATCTGTGTCCATCTGTGGCTAAAGTCCTTCCGTGGTGCCCCGAAGGTTGCGCCTTGATCTCTGCGCCTCTCCTTCGCACTCTCGGCGCCTTACTTTGAACGCGAACTCTGCTTCTTCCGCAAATCCTCTGCGCGAGGGCCTTTCCAGCCGGCCCATGCCGCAGCCCTGCACTGTGGTGATCTTCGGCGCCTCCGGCGACCTCACCTTTCGCAAGCTCATCCCTGCGCTCTACAATATCGCGGCCGATGGCGACCTCCCGGCGGCACTCTCCGTTGTGGGCTTTGCCCGGCGCGAAAAGACTGACGAGTCGTTCCGAACTGAGCTCGAGGAGGCGGCGAGAAAGTATTCGCGGCAAGGGGTCAGCGACGAGCTGTGGCAGAGCTTCAGCGAACGCATCTTCTATCATCAGAGTGAATTCGGAGATCTCGACGGCTACAAGCGGCTCGTGCAGCGGCTCGAGGAACTCGACTCCGAACACAGCACGGGCGGGAATCGCCTATTCTATCTCTCGGTCGCGCCGAGTGAATTTGGCGGAATCCTGAACCAGCTCGCCGCGGTCGGACTCAACAAAGCAAAAGCTGGGTCGTGGGCTCGAGTCATCGTTGAGAAGCCGTTCGGCAAAGATCTAGCCTCCGCTCAGGAGCTAAATCGCGTTGTGAACGAAGTTTTTCACGAAAGCGACACCTACCGGATCGATCACTATCTAGGCAAAGAGACTGCGCAAAACCTCATGGTGCTGCGCTTTGCCAACGCCATCTTTGAGCCGCTCTGGAACCATCGCTATATCGACCACGTCCAGATCACCGGCGCGGAGCCGCTCGGCGTGGAAGGTCGCGGACCCTACTACGATGCCGCCGGCGCGACTCGGGACATGGTGCAGAATCACCTCCTCCAGCTCCTCAGCCTAGTGGCCATGGAGCCGCCTGTTGAGCTGAATGCCGACTCGATTCGCGATGAGAAGGTGAAGGTGATCCGTGCGCTGCGCCAGATGTCTAGCGACGACGTGGCGAAGAATGTCGTCCGCGGGCAGTACTCGGCGGGGGCGATCAATAGCAAGGACGTGATTGGCTATCGGCAGGAAGAACGGGTCAATCCCGAGTCGATGACTGAGACCTACGTGGCGATCAAGCTGCACGTCGATAACTGGCGCTGGGCTGATGTCCCCTTCTATGTGCGCTTCGGAAAGCGACTAGCGAAGGGCGGCACCGAGATCGCCGTGCAGTTCAAAAACACGCCGGACGTGCTCTTCAGCCGGGACGAAACCGTCGGTCCAAACGTGCTCGTCATCCGCATTCAGCCAGACGAAGGCATCTCGCTTCGCATCCAAGCCAAGCGCCCCGGTGCTTCGGTGAAGATCGAGCCGGTGAAGATGGATTTCCACTACGGCACGAGCTTCGGCAAAGCCTCGCCAGAAGCCTACGAGCGTCTCCTGCTCGATGCGATGAGCGGCGACGCCACGCTCTTCGCTCGACGCGATGAGGTGGAACACGCATGGGCTTTCATCGATCAGATCGAGCACGCCTGGCACAAGCATCCAAACCCACCACCCCTCTGCGAATACCCCGCGGGTTCGTGGGGGCCGAAAGAATCCGATCAACTGCTGGAGCGCGATGGCCGCACCTGGCGTCGAATGTAAGCTCGCGCTGCGCTGAATGAGCACCCTCACCTTTGATTCCTCCGCACTCGGCAAGGCGGTGGAGATCCCGCAGATCCATCGCGAGCTGAAAAGCCTCTGGGATGACAGCGCGGGCGGCACGACTCGCGCGTCACTGATCAACTTCGCCGTCTGCTTCCGCGGCGCCGCCGCGATGCCGGAAAATACCGAGCTGATCGTCGAGTTCACGCGCCATCACGCCTGCCGCGCGCTGCTGCTCTGCCTCGAACCAAGCTCCACGGAGGACAAGGTCTCCGCGTGGATCAACGCCCATTGCCACCTCACTCGCGCCGGGGCCAAGCAGGTGTGCTGCGAACAAGTGTCCTTCCTCTTTGAAGGGGACGCGGGAAGCC
>DASVRY010000129.1:0-5784 GCA_036388395.1 Chthoniobacteraceae bacterium | reverse complement strand
GTACGCGCGTCGCTTGGCGTGAGTGGAATCGCCTCTGTGACGTCAGCCCAGTTTGAGGCAGCGCAGAAACTCCGCCGCGGCACGGTTTGGCGGGCGTTGTTTGGGCCACAGCGCCACGATGGTGCGCGTCGGGCGGGGTTGGTTGAGGCGGCGGTAGATCGGGCCGGTTTTGCGGCCTTCGTGGCAGGCCATCGCGGGCACGAGTGAGATCCCGAGACCGGCCTCAACGAGCGCTTGCACCGTCTCGATCTGCGCGCTGCGGCAACTGACCCGCGGGTTGATCTCACGCCGTGAGCAGAAGCTCAGCACTTGATCGCCGAGGCAGTGCCCTTCCTTCATGAGGATGAACCGCTCGGTCTCCAGATCGGCGGCGCGCAGGGTGCGCCTTGTCGCGAATGGATGTCCGGGCGGCAGGGCGACAAGCAGGTCTTCGGTAAAGAGCGTCTGCGTCGCGAACGCAGTGTTCTCGAGCGGCAGGCTGAGCACGGCGAGATCCACCTCGCAACGAGCCGCCAGTTCGAGCAGACGAGCCGTGGTGTCTTCGTGAACAACGACCTCGATGCCAGGAAATTCCGCGCTGAACTTAGCGATGATCGGCGGCAGAAAGTAGGGAGCGATGGTCGGCAGCACGCCAACATTCAGCGCACCACGGACCAGCGAATGCGCGTCGTGGATTTCGCGGTTGGCGGCTTCCGCTTCGTCGAGGATGCGGGCGGCGCGCGGGAGGAAGAGCTCGCCGGCTGCGGTTAGCTTGACGCCGGTCTTGAGCCGGTCGAAGAGCCGCTCGCCGAGTTCGCCCTCAAGCTTTTGGATCTGCTGACTGAGGGATGGCTGGGCAACGCGGCACTGCTCGGCGGCGCGCGAGAAATTTCCGGCACGGGCGACCGCGACGATGTAGCGGAGCTGATGCATCTCCATAGGCGTTGGCTATGGTGCAGGTAGGCAGGAAGTATTTCAACTATCATCCCGGTAGCGGCTATAAGGTTTCCCCCTACTCCAGCGCCGCATCGTGCGGCGCATTACCTTTCTCATCATTATGCCAGACGAATGCCCCGTATCCGCAGCCGCCCCCGTCGCCGCCCCGCAGGGCAAGTGCCCCTTCAATCACGCGCCGAGCACCGGCACGAGTAATCGCGATTGGTGGCCGAGCCGGTTGAGGGTCGAGCTTTTGCATCAGCATTCCGCGAAGTCCAACCCGATGGGCGGCGACTTCAACTACGCGGAAGAGTTCAAGACGCTCGATTACGCGGCCCTGAAGCAGGATCTCGCGGCGCTGATGACGGACTCGCAGGAGTGGTGGCCGGCGGATTTTGGTCACTATGGCGGCCTCTTCATCCGCATGGCCTGGCACAGTGCCGGCACCTATCGCACCGGCGATGGTCGCGGCGGCGGCGCACGAGGTCAGCAACGGTTTGCTCCGCTCAATAGCTGGCCGGACAATGTGAGCCTCGACAAAGCGCGTCGCCTGCTCTGGCCGATCAAGCAGAAGTATGGTCGCAAGATTTCCTGGGCCGACCTGATCATCCTGACGGGGAACGTCGCGCTGGAAACGATGGGCTTCAAAACGTTTGGCTTCGCCGGTGGACGTGAGGATACCTGGGAGCCGGATCACGATGTCTATTGGGGTCGCGAGAAGGTCTGGCTGGGCGGCGACGAGCGCTATGCCCGCGGTTCCGAGGGCGTTCCAAAAGAGGGCGGCGTGCTCGTTTCCGACGACGACGCGGATGGGAAGATCCACGATCGCAATCTGGAGAACCCGCTCGCCGCAGTGCAGATGGGCCTGATCTACGTTAACCCGGAAGGTCCGGACGGCAATCCTGATCCCCTGCTCTCAGCGAAGGATATTCGTGAGACGTTTGGCCGCATGGCCATGAACGACGAGGAAACTGTGGCGCTGATTGCCGGCGGTCACACTTTCGGCAAGACGCATGGTGCGGCCGATTCTTCTCACGTCGCCCCCGAGCCGGAAGCGGCGGGCCTTGAGCAACAGGGCTTTGGCTGGAAGAGCAGCTTCCGCAGCGGCAAAGGCCCGGATACGATTACCAGCGGTCTGGAGGTCACCTGGACAAGCACGCCGACGCAGTGGAGCAACGGCTACTTTAAGAACCTGTTCGGCTACGAATGGGAGCTGACCAAAAGCCCTGGTGGTGCGCAGCAGTGGAAGCCAAAGGGTGATGCCGGAGCGGGCACCGTGCCGCACGCGCACGACCCTTCCCAGCGGATCGCCCCGGCCATGTTGACGACCGACATCGCGCTTCGGGTAGACCCTGCATACGAGAAGATCTCCCGCCGATTCCTGGAGAATCCCGATCAATTCGCCGACGCCTTCGCCCGCGCTTGGTTCAAGCTCACGCACCGCGACATGGGTCCGCGCGAGCGTTATCTGGGGCCGGAGGTCCCGGCAGAGATCCTCATCTGGCAGGACCCAATCCCCGCAGTTGACCATACGCTCGTCGACGGACAGGACATCGCTGCGCTGAAGGGTCAGATCCAGGCGTCCGGTCTCAGCGTGTCAGAGCTGGTCACCACGGCATGGGCATCGGCCTCCACCTTCCGCAGCTCGGATAAACGGGGCGGCGTTAATGGCGCCCGCATTCGGCTCGCTCCGCAGAAGGATTGGGAAGTGAACGAGCCGGCTCAGCTGGGCAAAGTGCTCGCAACCCTCGAAGGTATCCAAAGTGCGTTCAATGGCGCGCAGCCGGGTGGTAAGAAAGTGTCGCTCGCGGACCTGATTGTCCTAGCCGGATGCGCGGGCCTCGAGCAGGCCGCGAAAAATGCCGGGCAGGAGATTACCGTGCCCTTCACTCCGGGGCGCATGGACGCCTCGCAGGAGCAGACCGACGTCGTCTCTTTCAAGGACCTCGAGCCCTTTGCCGACGGCTTCCGCAATTACCTCAAAACCAAATACTCAGTTTCGGCCGAGGAGTTGCTGATCGATAAGGCGCAGCTGCTGAATCTAACCGCACCGGAAATGACCGTCCTCGTCGGGGGCATGCGCGTTTTGAAGACCAACGTCGGCGGCGCTCAACCAGGCGTCTTCACCAATCGTCCCGAAGCGCTGACCAACGACTTCTTCGTGAACCTGCTCGACATGAGCACCGCCTGGCAACCGCTCTCCCCCGATGCCGACCTCTTCGAAGGCCGCGACCGCAAAACCGGCGCGCTGAAATGGACCGGCACGCGGGTCGACCTGCTCTTCGGCTCCAACTCGCTGCTGCGCGCGGTGGCGGAAGTCTATGCATGTGCGGACTCGCAGACGAAGTTCCTCCAGGACTTCGTGGCGGCGTGGACCAAGGTGATGAACATTGACCGCTTCAATCGCGCGTAACCGACTAAGCGCTGCACCCGCTTAGCTACGACGGTAGGTATCAGCTACCCAGCGGGATTAGATGAGTTAGGTTCGGTTGCCTGGGTCTTCCGGAAGGTGTGACTGAGCTGACCGCGCCCACACTCTACTTGCTCAGGGCGGATAGATGAGGCCGCACTATTTGCGCCCAAATTCTGTATCCCGCCGGACTCATGTGCAGCTTGTCGGCCACGAATAGCTCGGGACGCGGGAGGCCATCGGCGCCCAGCATGTGAGGGAAGATATCCACAAACTGCATCTTCGGATCCTGCGCGATGATAGCCGCAATATGTGCGTTGGCGGCACGGACTTTCTCCACGTCTCCCCACCGAGCCGGATTGCCGGCGATCGAGATGTATGCGAGGCGAGTCTCAGGCAACCTGCGACGGATTTCCGCAGCGAACTCACGGAAGTCCGCGGCAACCTGCTCAGGCGACCGGCCTCCGTTGAGGTCATTGCCGCCGCAATAGAAGACAATCAGTCGCGGTAAGTAGGGCACAGCGATTCGATCAATGAACCGTGTATTGTCGACGATCTGCGAGCCGCCGAACCCCCGATTGATCACCTGGTGCTCCGGGAAATCTTCGGCGAGGGTCTTCCAGAGCCGGATGCTCGAGCTGCCCATAAAGAGGATTGCGCCTTTGGGTGGCGGCGTTTGACGATCGGCGGCTTCAAAGGCGGCGATCTCGTTCTCGTAGGCGCCTGGTTGTGCGAGGCAAGTTGCTGCCGCACTAAGAAAACCGAAGGTGAGGCAAAGGAGGCGCATCTTTCGAGACTGTCCTGCATGGAGGAGTTCAAGCAAGTCGCACAGGAATTTTAGCTCGTCGCTCCTTGCTGCGTCCGGCCTGAAAAACGGGGAAAAGTCCCAACCGCTGAAGCGATCGCGATGGGCAGATTGAGAGACCACGAGTTAAACCCAATGCTCGCTTCCAAGACAGCTGAGGCTAAGGGTTACGCACACGTGCAATTTCCCGACACCACTCCTCCAGCGCGTTCTCTTCCCGACCTTTCAGTCGAGGAGCTGGCGACATGGATGGAAAGCGCCGGATTTAAAAGAGGCCACGCGCCTCGGGTGTTGCGTCAGATGTTTGCCGCGAATGGAGGAGAGGCACGCGACAGTGAGCGGATGCCGGCGGGATTGGAGGAGCGACTGCAGGCGAAGTTTGCGCAGGAAGCTGCGAGTCTCGCACGCCGTCAGGTGTCGGAAGACGGCACGACGAAGCTGCTCCTGCGCCTCGCCGACGCGCGCACTGTGGAGTCGGTGCTGATGCCAGACTATCACCCGGACCGCGCGGCGGGGTGTATCTCGAGTCAGGTTGGCTGTGCGATGGGCTGCGACTTTTGCGCCACTACGCAGACGGGCTTTGAGCGGAATCTCACCTCCGGCGAGATCGTCGAACAATTCCTCCGACTCCGGCGTGAAGCGTGCACAGCGGGACGCACGCTGCGCACGATCGTCTTCATGGGCATGGGTGAGCCAATGCTGAATCTACGCAATGTCCTCGCGGCGGTGCGGCGCATTGCGGACCCGAGACTGGGCGCCTTTGGCTGGCGGCAGATTACAATCTCCACGGTGGGCATCGTGCCAGGCATCGACGAGCTCCGCGGCGCCAACGTGGGCGTGCATCTCGCCCTTTCGCTGCATGCACCCGACGATGCCACGCGCGCGGATCTGCTGCCGATGGGACGACGCTTCGACGTGCAGGAGGTGCTCGCAGCAGCGGATCGTTACCAGGCAAGCAGCGGGCGTATTACGACCATCCAGTATTGCCTCCTTGATGGTGTGAACGACGCGCTTAGCCAGGCGCGCGACCTTTCCCGGCTCCTCACAGGCCGGCGCATGCGAGTCAATCTTCTCCGCTACAATCCGACAGGGCTGAGCCTGCGCGGCCGCAGTTATGCACCGAGCAGCATTGAGAAGACCGAGGCGTTTCTCGCGGAGCTTCGCGCCCACGGCACCGTCGCCCATCTCCGCCGCGCCCGTGGCCCGGATATCGATGCAGCATGCGGCCAGCTCCGGAAGCGCGAGAGCAGCGCCGCGCTTCTGGGCGAGTGAGCCCCTTTCCGCGCCGGCGATGACTAAGTATGCTTTCTTCGGCTTACCGAAAAACTCTTACTCAGGCACTTCAGCGTCGCCTTAGCTCAGGCAGCAACGATGCTCGTGGTCGATGAAAGCAGTCACTGGATATCACCTCATCAGGCCGGGCGATCTGCAGTGGCGGCCATCAAATCTCATGCGCATCCCGAACGCGGATTTCCTCGAGCGCACCGGGAGCGAAAATCTGAGCGCGCGGCTCTGGCGGTTACCGCCTCGCAGCGCGAATACGCTGCACAAGCACATCCGGCAGGAGGAGTTCTATTTCGTGCTCGAAGGGGTCGGTCGGATGCGCGTCGGTGTAGAAACGCTGACCGTGCCAAAGCATGGCGGCGTCCTCGTG
>DASVRY010000128.1:0-2566 GCA_036388395.1 Chthoniobacteraceae bacterium | reverse complement strand
TCCCCGAGCTCCAGTCGCGCATGCTCCTCGCCCAGACCCTCCAGATCCACGCTGATCTCGCATGAACTCGCCCGACCGAGAACGTAGACGCCAGGGCCAAGTTCAAACTCCGCCAGCAGCTCGCCTTCGCTCACAAGAGTGAAGAAGAACTGCGCGGCCAGCGCCTGGTTTTCAGGTTCGAGAGTCTGCGGCACGGAAGGCATAGAGCAGGCTACGTTCCGCCGAAGGGCCGGAGGCGCAGTGACAGTCACCGAGTTTGACCTAAGCTGCGACCTGCGCAACTTGGCGCTTTCGGGAGTGCATCAGGGCGGCCACTTGTAGAACACTCCGGCGACCAACGGATTTACAACCAAAGTTCGCGTGCTACCTTCCCCGCCATGAGAAACCGGCTTCTGCAAACAGCGTGCGGTCTCGTGATCGTCTTCAACCTCATTGTAGGCGCACGCATTTACTCCGCTCTCGGGCCAGGGGCAGAGAAGCCGGATGACGGTTACTCAAGCATGGCCGTCTTCGCCCGGGCGATGCAGCTCATCCGCCAGGATTATGTGGATGAGAAAAAAGTCTCCTACGACGAACTCACGCACGCCGCCCTCCGCGGGATGCTCTCGAGCCTGGACCCGCATTCGCAGTTCATGGAGTCGCAGGATTTCAAAGGCATGCAGGACGACACGAACAGCCGCTTCGGTGGGCTGGGCGTGGTCGTCACCCAGCGCGACGGCAATCTGGTCATTGTCAGCCCCATGGAGGACACGCCCGGCTTCCGCGCCGGCCTCCTGCCCGGTGATCAGATCCTCAAGATCGATGGGCAATCCACAGAGAAGATGGACCTGAACGACGCGATCAACATGCTTCGTGGTGATCCGGGCCAGAAGGTCACCCTCACGGTGCTTCGTCCCACGACCAAGGAAATCAAAGATTACCCGCTGGTTCGGGAGAATATCAAAGTTGCGAGCGTCAAGGAGGCGCGCATCCTGCCGACTGAAGGCGGGTCAGGGTTCAAGATTGGGTATGCGAGGATCACGCAATTCAACGTGCCGACAGCCGACGAGCTCGCGACGAAGCTCGATGAACTGGAAAAACAAGGCATGCAGGCCTTCGTCCTCGACTTGCGCTACAACCCGGGCGGCCTCCTGAATTCCGCCGTCGATGTGGCTGGCTTATTCCTTCCGCCGAAGACGGTGGTCGTCTCGACCAAGGGGCGCGTGCCTTCGCAAAGCCGGACTTACCCGACCGCCGACAACGCCAAGCCGCGCCCGAACTACCCGGTCGCCGTGCTGATCAACAACGGAAGCGCCAGCGGCTCGGAGATTGTCGCCGGTGCGCTCAAGGATCTGAATCGGGCGATTCTCGTCGGCGAGACGACCTTCGGCAAAGGCTCGGTGCAGAGTGTCATCCAGCTCCAGGATGGCTCCGCCCTCCGCCTCACGACTGCGAAATATTTCACGCCGAGCAAACAGATCATTCACGAGAAAGGCGTCTCTCCAACGATCCGGGCGACTCTTAGTCCCGAACAGGAGCGGCTGCTCATGATCCACCGCCGGGAGGATCCGACGTCGGAGCCGGATCGCAAGGAGCTGGCTGGCTTCCGCGACACGCAGCTCGAGCGCGCCGTCGACGCCTTGAAGGGCGTGATGATCTACGCGCAACGCACTGGGGCGACCAAAGCCCCCACCACCACGAACTGAGGTGAAAGCCTCATGTGTGCTCGCGCTGGAGACCTCCTGCGACGAGACAGCGGCAGCAGTTTTGCGCGGGAATGAGCTACTCGCCAGCGAAGTGGCGTCGCAGATTCTGTTGCACGAAGCCTACGGCGGCGTCGTGCCGGAGGTCGCTTCGCGCAATCACCTTCGGGCGCTCAAACCTGTCATCCTGCGCACGCTCGAGCAGGCAGGTCTGACCATCGAGCAAATCGATGCCTTCGCCGCCACGACCGGCCCAGGGCTTGCGACTTCGTTGATGATCGGCACTTCAGCAGCCAAGGGTCTGGCTGTCGCCATGGCGAAGCCGTTCCTCGGGATCAATCATTTGGAGGGTCATCTTCTCTCGCCATTCTTCGGGATGCCGGAAGGCGTGCGCCCTGCCGTTGCGCTCGTCGTCAGCGGCGGGCATACGCTGCTTGTAGATATCGAGGGGCAAGGCCGCTATCGCAAGCTCGGTCAGACGCGCGATGACGCCGCGGGAGAGGCCTTCGACAAAGTCGGAAAACTGCTCGGCCTCCCGTATCCCGGCGGGCCAAATGTGAACCGCACCGCGACGGAGGGAAATCCGCAGGCCTATGATTTTCCGCGGAGCATGATGGATTCGGGTGACCTGAATTTCAGCTTTAGCGGCCTCAAGACCTCTGTCCGCTACCTTGTCGAAAAGCTCAGTGACCGCCATCTGCCGGATCTCTGCGCGTCGTTTCAGGAAGCGGTCGTCGATGTGCTCGTCGGGAAAACGATGGCCGCAGCGCACGCGACCGGGCGCCGCACGGTCGCGGTGAGCGGAGGCGTGAGTTGCAACACCCGCCTTCGTGAAAAGCTCCGGGAAAGCTGCAAGGCGCGTGGTCTCCAGTTGCTCATCGCTG
>DASVRY010000127.1:0-14700 GCA_036388395.1 Chthoniobacteraceae bacterium | reverse complement strand
GATCATGCAGACGATCGAAGAGCTGATGCGAGGCCGCACCACGCTGATCATCACCCACCGCATCGCCACCGTGCATCGGGTCGATAAAATCGTCGTCCTGGGTAAAGGCGGCGTCGTCGAGCAAGGCCGTGGCGATGAGCTGGTCGCGCGAGGCGGAGTTTACGCGAGCCTTTACCACTCCGCGAATCTCGGGCAGTGACTTCCGCCGTGCGCCTCAAACCTTTTAGCCGACCCGAAATCAGTAATCCCCAGCCGGAGGCTTGCCGCTCATGAGCAACGTCGGAGCGGATCGCCGTATCGAAGGGGATTGGTGGGCGCATGGTGTGCCGGAAGCTGTCACGTGGGGAGAGGGGCTTTACCTCGAAACGGCGCAGATCTTTCGCCACATGCGCAGCAAAGCGCCGGGTGCGGTGCAACTCGGGAATCACGTCTCCTGTTACGCTGGCGTTTCGTTTTCGATCGGGGAAAAAGGCCGTTGCACGGTCGGCGATTTCACGTTGCTCAATGGCGCGTTGATCATGGCCGAGGAGTTCGTGGAGATCGGGAGCCACTGCCTGATCTCCTGGAACGTCGGGATCGCCGATTCCGATTTTCATCCACTCGCGCCCGCCCAGCGCCTCATCGATACGAGAGCGCTCGCGCCTTTCTATAAAGACCGGCCCCCGCGCCCGGTGCTGCGCACTGCGCCAGTGATCATCAAGGACAACGTCTGGATCGGGATGGGCGCGGTCATCCTCAAAGGAGTCACGATTGGAGAAAACTCAGTCGTCGGCGCTGGCGCAATCGTGTCGAAGACCGTGCCGCCGAATGTCGTCGTGGCAGGTAATCCCGCCATCATCGTGAGAGAGTTATGAAGCGCAAACGTATCGTGGTGATGGGCTTCATGGCGGGCTGCCCGATCGCGGGGGTCGTCTGGCAGCACATCCATTACATTGTCGGCCTGCAACGGCTCGGACATGAGGTCTACTACATCGAGGACTCCGCGCGGCTGCCGTACAATCCGGTGACCTACGAAGTCGTCGAGGATTTCACCTATGCCACTGAAACGTTGCGCCGGCTGGCGGTGCAATTCGGGTTCGAGGATCGCTGGGCGTTCTGCCCTAGATACCTCGCCGACCCGGAGCCGGTCGGCCTCTCCCGCGCGCAATTGCTCGAGCTCTACCGCCACGCCGACGCGATCCTGAACGTATGCGGCTCGCAGGAGTTCAACGAAGACCTGCTGCAGAGCGAACGCATCCTCTACATCGAGAGCGATCCCGGCGTGGAGCAGATCAAGCTAGATCAAGGCAACGCAGAAACGGCGCAGTACCTCGGGCGCCATCATGCGCTTTTCACTTTCGGAGAAAATATCGGGCGACCGGAGTTTCCCGTGCCCGTCGGGAAACACCAGTGGCTCCCGACGCGGCAGCCGGTGGTAACGGACTTTTGGAAAAGCGATGCTCTGCCGGATGCGGGTGCGGTTTTCACCTCCATCGCGAACTGGAACACGAGCGGCAAGAAGGACATCGAGTGGCGCGGGGAGAATTACCTCTGGAGCAAGTCGCTGGAGTTCTTGAAGTTTGCCGAAGCGCCGTCGAGGAGCGGTGAAACGTTCGAGCTGGCAACGGATATTCGTGAGGAAGCAACGCGCACTCGGTTGCTCGAAAACCGTTGGCGCTTCACCAGCCCCGATGCGCTGAGCGTGGACCACGAGCTGTATCGTGGCTACGTGCAGAACTCGAAAGGGGAGTTCACGGTCGCGAAGGATCAATACGTGCGGCTTCACACCGGCTGGTTCAGCGACCGCTCGGCCTGCTACCTCGCCGCAGGGCGGCCGGTGATCACGCAGGAGACCGGC
This sequence comes from Chthoniobacteraceae bacterium, assembly GCA_036388395.1. Classification (GTDB taxonomy): domain Bacteria; phylum Verrucomicrobiota; class Verrucomicrobiia; order Chthoniobacterales; family Chthoniobacteraceae; genus DASVRY01. The sequence goes on along the minus strand of DASVRY010000127.1, from coordinate 12,863 downwards.
TTTACTCGGCTCTACGGTGGTGAAAAGGGGTTGATCGCTTTCCGGACGATCGAGGAGATCGTGGACGGTGTCCGGGCGGTGAATGCCGACTATGCCGCGCACTCACGTGCCGCCTTTGATATCGCGGCGGAACACTTCGAGGCGACGACAGTCCTCGCCTCGCTGCTTGACCGCGCAGGGATCTAAGCGCCTTTGCTCGACATGAAGCTCTCTACGATCGTTCCACTTCTTTTGCTGTTCGCCGCGTCCGCATCGGCGCAATGGGAGATCGCCGCGACCGAGAAACTCGCCGCGCCTGCGGGCCTCGATTTCGTCCGCTCCACTGCCCGCACGGATGGACAAACAGTCGACATCCACCGGGTCAGTTTCGATCCAAAGCAGCACACCTTCGCCGTGATGGATAATCCAGAAGGCGCGTTCAGCCTCGCCACAGCGGCAGAGAAGCGCGGCGCGCTCGCTGCAGTGAATGGCGGCTATTTCCACGCGGATCGCACGCCGCTCGGGCTTGTCGTGCGGCAGGGGAAGACCCTGCACGGCTTCGAACGCGCCAAGCTCCTGAGCGGAATAGTCTCCGTGCGTGATCGCAAAGTCTCGATTCAGCGCGCGGTCGGATTCAAGAGCGGCGGCGTACAGGAAGCTTTGCAGGCAGGACCCTTCCTCGTCGAAAATGGGCAGCCGATCTCCGGCCTCAACAACACCCGCTCCGCCGCACGAACAGTTGTCTTCACCGACTCAGTTGGTCGCGCAGGGTTCCTGATCACCAATCGCGGCACACTGGCGGAAACAGCGACGCTTCTAGCGACACCCGGAGTTCTCGGCAGCGCGAAGATCAGTCGCGCGCTGAACCTCGATGGCGGCTCATCGACAGCCATGTGGGTCCGCGGCGACCCACCGTATCACCGCCGCGAGCTGAAAGGCGTGCGGAACTATCTCGCGATCGTCCCAGCCCGCTGAGGCGCGCCCGGTCTTCTGTCCCTGCGCCGAAAAGCGGTCGCATGAGCGGTATGGCGCTGGAGTTTCACCGCGGTCATTGGAACTCTCCCGCACATGCAATTCGACTTCGCCGATGCGATCATCTGGTACGTGGTATTCCTCTACAGCATTGTCAGCCATGAGGCTGCGCATGCGTGGGCCTCCTATCGGCTCGGTGACGATACCGCATATCGCGGTGGGCAGGTCTCGCTCGATCCCACGCCGCATGTAAAGCGGGAGCCATTCGGCATGGTTGCAGTGCCGATCCTTTCCTACATCATCGGCGGCTGGATGATCGGATGGGCAAGTGCACCGTATGACCCGCAATGGGCACTGCGGCACCCGCGCAGAGCTGCCTGGATGGCCCTTGCAGGACCCGCGGCAAACCTCATCTTTGTCATCTTAGCGGGAATCGCTCTACGCGCGGGGTTGCAGGCCGGCTTCTTTGACCTGCCAAGTAGCCTCGGCTTCACCGAAATGGTCGCGGGCTCTGGTGGGAAGTTCGCTGAAGGCGCAGCCACGTTTCTGAGCATCCTCTTCTCACTGAATCTCCTTCTCTTCACCTTCAATCTGCTACCCCTTCCACCGCTCGACGGGGCGAGTATCCCGCTCCTCTTTATGCCGGAGCGGCTCGCCGGGAAATATCAGGAGTTCATCTGGCAACCGGCGTTCAACTTAATCGGCCTAGTGGTCGCCTGGAACGTCTTCGGCAGCATCTTTGGGCCGGTTCAACTCTTTGCCATGCGACTGCTCTATGCTGGCCTCTGAACGAAGTGACCGCGTTTGGCCGCGGTGTTGATCTATCGGAGTGGCCTAGTTTGCCACTGCGGGCCGCTTCCCGGATTGACCCATAGCCTGCCGAAGAAAGTTCGCCCCAAGATCCCAAAGCGGACCTGGGAACGTGCGGCACTCCGTGAGCACTGAATCGAGCGCGCCGACAAATTGCGCGATCTCTTTCTCCCCGATGATCAGCGGCGGAAGAATCTTCAGCACGTCCATGCCGTGCCCCGCGATCTGCGTGAGCACACGATGCTTCTGGAAGAGCGCCGTCACCAGCATCTGGGTAAAAAGTTCCTTCTCGACCCGGTGCAGGAACTTCCACCCCATCTTCATCGCGAGTTCACGAGGCTCGTGAAATTCCACGGCAATCATCAGCCCCATGCCGCGCACTTCTTTGATCAAGGAATGGCGCTCCTTCAGCGCATTCAGTCGGGCGAGCAGCTCTGCACCGACCGCGCGTGATCGCTCCACGAGATCCTCCTCCTCGAGCACTTGCAAGGTCGCCAGACCGCACGCCATCGCGAGATTGTTCCGTCCAAAAGTCGAGGAATGAACTACACACCGGTCCAGTCGGCTAAACGTCCCCTGGTAGATGGAACGCCGGGTGACAATCGCCGCGCAAGGCACGTAGCCGCCGCTGAGCGACTTCGCGACAGTGATGATATCCGGCTCCAGACCCCACTGCTGGAAACCCCACCACGTGCCAGTGCGTCCGAGGCCGGTTTGCACTTCGTCGCAGATGAGCAGCGTTTCGGTCTCGCGACAGAGCCGCTGCGCTTCCTGATAGAACGTCGCATCGGCAAACTTCACTCCTTTACCCTGCACCGGCTCCATGATGAAAGCCGCTGTCTTGCGCTCCCGCAGAATGGCTCCCAGCGCCTCCAAATCCCCGAGCCGAACTCGTGCACAGTCGGAGAGCAGGGGCCCGAAGCCTTCGCGAAAATGCCCGTCGCCCATGACCGACAGCGCACCGTTCGTCAAACCGTGGAAAGAGCCCTCCAGCGAAGCGAGCCCCGCCCGGCCCGTTGCAGCGCGGGCAAACTTGATTGCGCCTTCGTTTGCCTCAGCGCCTGAATTGCAAAAGAAGACCGCATTCAGGTGCGGCGGAACCTTTTTCAACAGAGCCTCAGCCAGAAGACCGCTCAGGAGCGAGCAATCCATCTGCACCATGTTCGGAAGATCCAGTTCGAGAACATCGTGAATCGCCTGCTTCACCACCGGATGATTCCGACCGATATTGTAGACGCTGTAACCGCTCAGGAAGTCGAGGAATGGCCGGCCGTCGAGATCGTAGAGGTAGGCGCCCTGCGCGTTCGCGTAGACTTCGTCGAAGCCGATGATCCGCTGGACCTGGACCAGCGTCGGATTCAGGTGGCGATGATGCAGGTCGTAATTCTCGCCGAGGCGCGAGCTGACGAGGCTCTTCAGGTCGAGCGGCATGATGTGGCGAATCTAATCCGCTGCATCGCGCTGGCGAGCGGCTTTGTGCGGAAATCGAGCAGCTTCCCGGAGCCAACTATCCGCGAGACCATTCTCCTCGTGGAGAATGGTCGGGGCGACAGGATTCGAACCTGCGACCTCCTGGTCCCAAACCAGGCGCTCTACCAAGCTAAGCTACACCCCGAAACGTCGCAGAAAGGACAGTGTCGATTTCTCGATGCACAACCCGTTCAGCGGGGGAGATCTGTAGGCCGGTCTGCCGCGTCATGCAAGAAGTACTTCGAAGTCCGGTCGCAACAGGGTGTGATTTGAGGTCTTTAGGCCCTTGCCGCCATCGTGAGCGAAGTTGAAGGAACCCGACGCGCAACGAGCGAGCATTCGCCGGCGGAGATCGGAAGAATTGGGGCATCCCGCGCCTGAGATTTCAGTCGTGGAAATATTCGCGCTCGGAATCGGCGCGAGGAGCGAAGTAGGTTTATCTCCCCTATGAACCTCTTAAACTGGCCATCGATCACTGAGCAGAGCCTCGCAATCATCATGGGTGGCGGGGCCGGCAGCCGGCTCTTCCCGCTCACTAAAGAGCGCTCGAAACCCGCTGTGCCGTTGGCCGGAAAATACCGAATCGTCGATATCCCCATCTCGAACTGCATCAACTCGGGCCTGCGCAGGATTTATGTGCTGACGCAGTTCAACTCCGCCTCGCTCCACAAACACATCAACGCGAGCTATAAGTTCGACGCTTTTTCCCGCAGCTTCGTCGAGATCTTAGCGGCGCAGCAAACGCCGACGGACGACAGTTGGTATCAAGGCACCGCGGACGCAGTGCGGCAGAACCTCCGCGATTTTCTGCAGCAGCCGTATCAATATTACGTAATTCTCAGTGGCGATCAGCTCTACCGGATGGACTTCCGGGATATGCTGCAGCAGCACATCGCCAGCAAAGCCGAGCTAACGATTGCCACGATCCCGGTGCCGCGAGAGGCGGTGCCGGCGTTCGGGATCATGCACACCGACGCCGAGCGGAAGATCATTGAGTTTGTCGAAAAGCCCAAGGATCCGGCGATCATCGATACGCTTCGGATTCCTAGTTCGCTCCTCACGGAACTTGGCCATCCGGAGACGACGGAACTCTTCCAGGCCTCGATGGGTATCTATATTTTCAATCGCGCGACACTGGAGGCGGCGCTTGACAACGACCACGTGGATTTCGGCAAACACGTGATTCCAGAGATGCTCCACAAGGCCCGTGTCATGGCCTATATCTATCAAGGTTACTGGGAAGATATCGGCACCATTCGCTCCTTCTTCGATGCGAACCTGATGCTTACCGATCCGATTCCTTCGTTTAATTTCTTCGACACATCGTCCCCGATCTACACCCATGCCCGGTTTCTGCCTGGGAGCAAAATCAACGGCGCCACGATCAAGCAGGCGATCATTTCCGACGGCTGTATCATCTCTGATGCGACGATTGAACGCGCGGTGATCGGCATTCGCAGCTACATCGACACGGGTACGATCATTCGCAATAGCATCATCATGGGTGCGGACTTCTATGAGGCCGACCAGGCGGCTCGCGGGGGTCCAGAGCTAGGTATAGGAAAGAACTGCGTGGTCGAGAATGCGATCATCGATAAGAACGCGCGAATTGGAAATGGAGTGGTCATTACCCCAGCCGGGAAGCCGGACCATTTCGATGGCGAGAACTACTACATCCGCGATGGTATCGTGATCGTGCCGAAGGGCGCAGTGATCGAAGAAGGCGGCTGGATTTAGGCCCCGCTAACACACTGAGCCGAGTTAGCTACCTAGCCTGTCCTCCTGAGCGGAGCGCAGGCGGAAGGGGGCGAAGCGCAGTCGAAGGGACCCCGTTGCTCTCGGCAGGGGTCGCGTAGTGGAGTCCCTCTAAGTATTCAGAGCAGTGACTACTGGCCCTGATCTAACTTGAAGTCGATCTTCACCTCGTAGAACTCGCCGCCTAGACCGGCGGGCAGGGGATCTACCGCGAGAACCTTCCGGGCTGCCTCCATGACGGAATCGTCGACCACGCTATTGCCGGAGGAGTTAACGAGCTCCCGGCTTGAGATGGTGCCGTCCTTGCTGATTCGAATCTTCACCGTCGTGATAAGATCACGGTCGGTGCGAACTACAGACATCGGCTGATTCCAGCGATTGGTGAATCGCTCGCGCAGCATTCCATTATACCAGCCGAAGTCAGACCCAACTGCGCCACCTCCAGGTGAACCGGAGCCTTTGCCATTCCCTGTGGCCGTGCCGCTGCCTTCACCACGTGCGGCTGTGGCAGAGGGAGCTTTTCCTTCACTCGGTTCTGTGTTGGTCTCCGCAGATGCAGTCGCTTTTTCCGCGGCAGCTTTCGCTGGATCCGGGGTCGCAGCTTTTGTTGGAGTAGCTTTCGGTTTTGGGGCCGGGCTGCTTTTGCTCTTTGGGGTCGCGGGTTTGGGGGTGGCCGGCTTTGGCGTCGTGGGTTTCGGTGTTGTCGGCTTGGGAGTTGCGGGTTTCGGAGTGGCTGGTTTTGGTGTTGCGGGCTTTGGGGTTGCCGGCTTGGGTGTAGTGGGCTTCGGCGTCGCCGGTTTTGGAGTGGCGGGTGGGGGTGTGGCCGGTGGAGGAGTCGCGGCAGGGAGCACGATTTCGCTCGGAGCTGGCGCTGGCGGCGGCGGCTCGGGTGAGGGCTCCGGCGGGAACTCTGGTTCTGGGGTGGGTTCCGGCTCCACCTCCGGCTCCGGCTCTGGGTCAACTGCGGGCTCGGACTCCGCAGTCTCCATGGGAGAACTGGAAAAGGCGCCGCCGTCCAACCACATAACCTGCTGTTGCGGCGCCTTTGGCTGCCACTTCCCGGCGAGATAAAGCGCCCCGACAAGGAGGACATGCACCGCCGCAACAGCGGCCAGAGTTCGCCGGAAACCGGAATCCGTCTGCACGCGCGTTCCGGCTACTGCGTCTCCGGGTTTGTGACGACCCCGAGCTTCGTGATCTTCGCGCGCTGCACTGCATCCATCACGTCGATCAGCCGCTGGACGGGCAGCTCCTTGTGCGAGCGGATCACCACCGCAATGTCAGGCCGCGCCTCTTTCAAGGCGACAAGTTCGGCTTCGAGCTGAGCGATGTCGAGGGGCGAGCCGTTCAACGCGATGACCTCCTCGCTATTGATCGAAATCGTCTGCACCGCGTTTGGATCTACACTCTTCGCCGCTGCTTCGCTGGATGGCACAACGAGATCCACGCTATTTTCCATGAGCGGCGTGGTGATCATGAAGATGATGAGGAGCACGAAAGCCAGGTCGAGCATCGGCGTGACGTTCAGCTCGCTGATCGTCTGGAGGCTATGTCGGTCGGAGAAACGGCGCATCGTGTCGGGCTACTTCCAGGTCCGCCCGCGATCACCGTGATCGACGTACTTGTGCTCAAACTCACTCGCGAGTTCAGCCGCGAAATTATCCATCTCAATGATCATGCCGCGCAAGGTGGTGAGCAGATAGTTGTAGCCGAACATCGCCGGGATCGCGACGAGCAGGCCGAGCACCGTGGTGATGAGCGCCGCGCTCACGCCGGGCGCCATCGCCGCGAGACTCGCCGAACCCGCCGCCGCGACGCCGCTGAAGGTATCCATGACACCCCACACGGTGCCGAGCAGCCCGAGGAATGGCGCACCGCTCACGGCTGTCGCGAGCACGATCATCTGCGACTCCAGGCGCAGCGCGGTCTCACCGACTGCGCGCTCCATCGCCGTCGCCACGACCCGCATTTGCGAAGGCGAGATCTTGATCGCGCTATCGAGCCGGGCGCGAAACGTCTCATCCACGTCCGGCGAGCCCAGGAGCTGATAAGTGAGCTCCTTGCACCCGGCTTTATACACCGTGAAGACCGGCGCACCCTCGAAGCGCGTGCGGTCGGTATAAAGATGGAGGGGTTGCCGATCTGCACGAAATCGCTCCAAAAAGAGCCGTCGCTGAGTCTGGGCCCGCTGCACCGTGCGGAACTTCGTCACCATCACCGTCCAGCTGAATACCGAGCCGACGAAAAGCAGCAGGAGGATGATCTTTCCCTCCATAGTCGACTCTTGGAAGGCATAAACGAGCCCTCCAGAGGCGATGAGAGTGGACGGAAAAAGCGTGGCCACCATGGAAACGTGATTTGCTCTAGTGCAATCCATGCCACCTTCAAAGGCAAAGCTGTGAAAATCCTCTACGCCCTCCTCCTCGCGAGCTTCCTGCCCGCGCCCTCAACCACCATTGCGCGCGAGAATATCTACGACACGATCGCGCGCCTGCTCATGCCTTTCATCCAGGTGGTCGCGCAGGAAAGCAGCAGCCCCAATTGTGCGGTGGCCCTCTCGGTGCGCCTCGAATCGATGACGAACCTGCCGCCCGAATTCATCGGCGCGACTGCGGAGCTGGCGCTCGAGGCCCCCGATAAACTCCGAGTGCGCGCGCCGATCTTCGGTGAAGAGCTGACGCTCTACCGCCGGGGGCAGAAGCTCTGGGTTTCACCCGGTGAGAGAGCCGCGGCAATCCTCGCCCTTGCCGAGCGCGAAGGGAAGCTGCCGCGTGAAGACAAGAAGTTCCGCCTCGCCCCCTTTGAGCTCCCGTTTCCGGAGAAGCAGCTCGTCTTCCTTCCGGCGCTGCTTCAGGTGCAGGCCGCAGGCGAGGAAGTCGTCGACGGCGCACCTTGCCGCGTGATCGATCTCAAGCTCATGCCGGAACTCGCGCGCTCGCTTGGCGTGGAGGGTTGGTCCGCGCGCGTCTGGGTCAGCAAAGAGGATCGGCTCACCCGCTTACGGGTCGCGCGCGCCGACTGGCAGATCCAGGTGCGAGTGGAGAGCCTACGTTTTTCCCCGTCACTTCCTGCGCAGACGTGGCAGCCCACTGAAGGACAGGATGCGCTGGAGATCTCGCCAACGCGCTACAAGCAATTGCTCGACTCGATCAGCGGCGGAGGGAAGAAGGAGAAAAAGAAGAAGTAAGCGCGTTTCGTCGCCCGTACCCTACGCAACTGGCTTCGGCGGCAGCGGACCGGCGTGCAGGTAGGTTGTCGGATCGCTCACTCCCGCGACGATGAATGCCTCGCGGCGCTCCACACATGTGCCGCATTCGCCGCAGTGCGTCTCGCCGCCGACGTAACACGACCAGGTCTCCGCGTAGTCCACATCCAGCGCGCGACCGCGACGAACAATGTCGCCCTTGGTCATCGCGATAAACGGTCGCAAGAGCGCGATCTCCGCATACGTCCCGGTTCGAATCGCCTCGCCCATCGCCTGCATGAATTCCTCGCGACAGTCCGGATAAATTGCGTGATCGCCAGAATGCGCGGCGATGACGAGCGCGTTCGCCTTCACGCTCTCCGCAAAGCCTGCGGCGACGGAGAGCATGATGCCGTTGCGAAATGGGACGACCGTTTTCTTCATCGTCTCCTCCTCGTAATGACCCTTCGGGATCTCGCCTCCGGATTGAAGCAAATCCGAATCGAACAACTCCCCGATGAAGCCCAGCTCGATCACCCGGTGCGGGATGCCGAAGCGCGCGGCGTGTCGGCTCGCGAACGGGATCTCGCGATCGTTGTGCTTTGCGCCGTAGTGAAAGCTCAACGCGCCGACGACTTGGTGCTGCCCCATCGCGTCGTAGAGCGCGGTGACGGAATCCATTCCGCCACTCAGGAGCACGACCGCAGCAGCCCGGGTGCTCGCGGGTGCGCCAATCACGCGCGGGCGAGTTGCAACCGTTCCGCGGACGCGGGATGAAACGCTTCGACGGTCACGCTGATCCCGCCGCGCGAGGCGAATTCGCCCCGCACAAAGATCTTCCGCGGACTGCACGCGGCGACGAGATCCTCGAGAATCCGGTTCGCGATTTCCTCGTTGAAGCTCCGGGTATTCCGAAACGACGAAAGGTAAAACTTCAGCGATTTCGTCTCGATGCAAAGCGCGTCCGGCACGTAGTCGATCGTGATGTGCGCGAAGTCTGCCTGCCCCGTGACAGGGCAGAGCGACGTGAAATCCGCGCTGGCAAAGCGGATCCAGTAGTCGCGCTGCGGATAGCGATTGGGAAAGGTATCGAGCGTCTCGACGGCGGGTGTCTCCGGAAACCCGGGCGACGCTTTACCGAGCAGCTTTAGGTTTGGGTTGGAAGGTTCGGACATGGCAAATGAGAGTCGATGGTCGACCAGAAGGCCGCGTTGATCAACCGCGAGCGGCAGAGTCCTCGCTCGTCGGCTCCCGACTGGCCACTTGCCTACTGAGCCGTCGCTGGAAACCACTTCCGGTCGAGGTCCACAAAGAACCCTTCCTCGGCCAGCTTCAGAAGCGCGCGATTCACTTCCTTGCGATGCGGGCTCTGCTGCTGCAGCGCGAAGCCATAGTTCTGCTTGTCGAAGATCTCGCCCACGAGCTGGAGCTTCGTGCCGGGATTTTCGCTCAAGTAGTAGCGCAGGATCGGCGCGTCATAAACCACGGCCTTCGTTTCATTGTTTGAAAGCCCGCGGCAGGCTGCTTCGACATCCGCATAGCCGCGCACTTTTTGTCCGCGCGCGTTGAGATACCGTTCGGCGGCGCTTCCTGTGACGGTGCCGACTTCCTTGCCCTGCAGGTCGGCCATGCTCTTGATGTCGCTCTCGAGGTTCTCGACGGTCATCGTCGAAGCGAGGTTCGCCGTCACAGTGGCGACGAGCGCCATGCCTGCGAGCATCCAGACGATCGCGACGACTCGCCCGATTACGCCGAGCGGCGCTTTGTTTTCACACCCACCCGTGATGCCCGTGCAGATCGACCACCAGGTGGCTTCCCAAACGCCAGCAACGTAGCCCTGCGGGAACGACTCCGAATTACGCTGCCGCTCGACCAACCAGAGCAAGTGGGAGATGAGGATCAAGCCGATGATTAAGGCCCCGAACAGCTTGAGGTTATCCGGCGTGAAGAGTTTCTTGAATGCGCCGAGGATCGACGAACCGCCCTGCGTTGGTGCGAGGATCTGCAGCCCCGAGTCGAAGAACGAGTGGGAGAAATCGACAACCGCTTCACGATCCGCGGTGATACTGAGCGCACCCACTCCGACATCCGCTTGGCGATCCTGCACCGCCTTGATGAGCTCCGGCACGGTCGCGACGCTCTTCATGTCGAAGGCGAGGTTCGTCTCCTGGGCGATACGCCGCCAGAGCTCAACAGAGTAGCCGGTGAGTGCGCCCGCTCTTTCAAACACAAATGGCTTCACCGGCTTGACGAGCACGGTCAGCTTGCCTTGCGGCGCGGCTGGAGCTGCGGCCGGAGCCGGGGCTTCCTGGCTGTAAGACGGGAGTGCTGAAAAGAGTTGGGCAGCAAGGAGCAGCGGGAGGAAACGGGTAATCACAGGGCCGGGAGAGTTGCAGGGGCGCCGCGAAGTTCAAGCACTGCTTGTACTCTGCTGAAGCCGCACGCCTTGTTTCTGGCGGCCTACGGCCCGGATGACTTCGTCGCGCCGATGGCGATGAGTTTCCCCTGCGTCCGAAAGAAGATCGTGGCATCGGAAAGCGCCGGGCTCGCCATGCACGACTCGCCGAGTTCGTTGGTCGCTACCACGGAGAATTTATCCGCGACCGGCACGACGAAGACTTCGCCCTGCTCGCTCGCGAGAAAGATGTGCTGCCCGTCCGAGACAGGTGAAGCGGTGAAACCTTGCCCGCCTTTGCCGAGCCGCTCGCTGTAGCGGATGGCGCCGGTCTTCGCCTCGAAGCAGGTGAGGATGCCGTTGTCCGTGCACCCAAAGAGCAGGTCTCCCACAAGAATCGGTGTTTGCATGTAGTTGCCCTGTCGCGCATGCGCCCAGGCAATGGCTTGATTGGTGTCTCCGACATCCGGCGGAGTGATGTTGCCTTTCGCATCCAGTCGAATAGCGCGCATCGGACGGGAACGCCCATGGGCGCTGGTGAAGTAGCCGAAGCCGTGTCCGATCACGGGAGTCGGCACGGGAATGTCGCCGCCACCGTCGAGCTTCCAGACTTCCTCTCCCGTGGCGAGATCGTAGCCGCCGGTGTGCTTCCAGCCGTTGACGAGGATAAGTGTGCGATCACCGCTCTTCGCGATCGTCGGCGTGCCCCAGGTCGGCACTTCCTGACGCGCGGCTCGCCAAATCTCGCTCCCATCGGCGAGGTCGTACGTCGCAAGGAAGCTGTCGCCTAGGATGTCGCAGAGCACGACGACTTTTCCCTCATGAATGACGGGCGAGCTGGCGAAGCCCCATTGCGCGGTCGGCGACATGAAGAAGCCGGAATCCATTGGGCCGAGGTCTTTTCGCCAGAGCAGCTTTCCCTCCATGTCAAAACAGAAGAGCCCTTCGGAACCGAAGATCGCCACGATGCGCCGACCATCTGTCGCTGGAGTGGAATTGGCGTGCGAGCCTTTCGGGTGGCGCTTCACGCGTGGGACACCTTCGTGGCCGAACGTGTTCCAGAGGACCTTGCCTGTAGCTTTATCCAGCGCCAGGAGCCGCCATTGGGCGGAACCTTGATCGTTCGCCGAGCCGATGTCGCCGTAGAGGCCGAGCTTCAGATCTGTCTGGCCGGGGTAAACTGCCGTCGTGAGGTAGACGCGATCATCCCAGATGATGGGGCTCGCATGCGACATGCCGGGAATCGGCGCCTGCCACCGGACATTTTCGCCGCTCTCAACGTTCCACTTCACTGGCACTGCCAGCGATCCTTCGGAGCGCCCGCTTGCCTGTAGGCCGCGGAATTGCGGCCAATTGTTGCCCGAGGTTTCGATGGCCCCCGCGACGGCAGCGAAACTGAGGAGAGCGAGCACGATACGTGTGATCATAATTCATGGGGAGGAGCTGCCGCTGTTCTAACAAGTTCCGCCGGCCGACGTGATCAGATAACGCGCAGCGGAGTGGCCAAGCCTTCAGCGGCGGCGAGTGCGTTCTGCTTGCTATCAAAGGAGAGGAACTCGCGTGCATCGAGCGCCAGCGCCGTGGCGACATGCAGAACGTCGAAACTGCGATGGCCACCAGAGAACGTGCGTGACCGTGAGATGCCTTCAGCGGTTGCGAGCACGCTCAGGAAATCACAGTGCGCGAGCTTCAGCTTCCCGCCTTCGAGATGCTCGCCCACTTTAGCGATCATTTTCTCGGCTTCCGTCATGGGATAGCCGCTCGACGGGTCTTTGCGATTGCGGAAAGCTTGAAACCTCGCGGACTGCCGAAACTCCCAAAGAAGGAGTCTCGTCACGCGAAGTGGCTCCGTCAGCTCGCCGGAAAACTCCAGAGCCTGAACGGAGTTGTCCTGATTGCGGTAGAGAGCGCAGAGAAATGAGTTGTCCGGGTAGGTGATCAACTCCGGTCTCCCAGTTCCGCCTCCCGCATTTCCCGCACTTCATCGGCGCTGAAGACGCGATCACCCCAAGTCTCATTAAGCCAACGCCGATGTTCCTCCGGATCGAAGATTCGTTGTGTCTTCGGCTTCGGCGGACTCAGCCGCGCGACCGGCTTCCCATGCTTGGTGATCTCGATCTCCTCACCGTCCGCCAGCCAGGCTTCCACTTTGGCGAAGTCGTATCGTAAGTCTCGTACGGTCAGGGTTTGCATCGGTGCGTCGTTGTGATGAAACTTTTCATCACACGAGCAGCTCAGTCAAGAGCTCGGCGGGCATTACTTCGCCGCTGGTGCCAGGAGCCGCTTCACGGCGTCTGC
>DASVRY010000126.1:0-5708 GCA_036388395.1 Chthoniobacteraceae bacterium | reverse complement strand
ATGGCTGAGTTCGTGGCTGAAGGAGGGCGGCGCATCGCCGACACAGAGGTGCGCGTGCGCTCACTGGAGGATCCCGCGGCGGCTGCACTGGACGTGCTCTGGGCAGATGGTCTTGCCGTTGGCAGTCCAACCAACATGGGCATCCTCTCGTGGCGGATGAAGCAGTTCTGGGACGAAACCATGGGGCCGCACTGGATGCAGATCGATGGAAAGATTGGCTGCGCCTTCTCCTCCGCCGGCGGCTGGGGCGGCGGGATGGAACTCGCCTGTCAGTCGTTGCTCACGGTGCTGATGAACTTCGGGTTCTTGGTCTTTGGCGTAACGGATTACGCGTCGCGTGGGCTCACGCTGCACTACGGAGCGGTCGCCGCAAAGGAGCCGCGCGACGCCGACTCACAAGAAGCATGTCGGCTTCTCGGACAAAGGCTTGCGGAATGGTGCGCAGTACATTGCCACGCACGTCACGAGGAACATCCCGGCCGGAAACTCGCCGAACGCCAAGCTCCCGGCTAGCAATCGCCGAGGAGGGAACCCGCTAAGTGCAGGCCGTCGGATCTTACGAAAAGAACCGCAGGCAGCCGGCTAGTCCGTAAGCGCAGAGTGGCTCATGCGCGCGGCCAGCTCCGACTCTTCAGCCGTGAGCGTTCCAGCGCTATCGGCGAGGAGACCCCATTCGCTGAGCGTTCCGTCAGGACCGGTGCAGCGGCCACTCGCCAACGCCCCGCGGATCAACTCTCTGACGCTGCCCTCCTGCTCCACGACAGCGAGGAAAACAACCCGCACGGTCGTTATGCCGTCCTGGCTCTCGACAGCCGTCCGATGTGGCCAGCGGCAGCCCCCTTCATGATCCCAGGTCCCGCAGAGAGCAATCGTCACTGCACCGCCAGGCGCTGCCGCGTCTGCGTCTTGGGCGAGGTTTAGGTTTGCGCAATGGACGAACGATTGCTTCATGCGGACACGCTATCGTCCGCGGCTGATTAGCACCACTCAACTTCTTCCACCAAGGGTCAATCGCCCTCGTCTTCGCTAGTGGGGAAGCTTAACCGGCTCCTGACCAAATCCGGCACACCATGCAACGGCCGGCATTTAAAAAACGGCCACCTGGAGGTTGCTTGCTCTGAACCCCACTGAGCCTCGCAATCCAGTAAGGCAACCCTTCGCAGGCGATTCTAGGAAATTAACAATCTTGTCCTTAACGAGGCCGCTAATTCGTTGTCTCTCCAGACGCCCTTGGATCAACTCACACACACCTATGGATTCCGCACATACCGCAGCCACGCCAGACAACGACCGCGAACTCGTTCTCACGCGACTGATCGGCGCGCCGCGTGCCCGCGTCTACAAGGCATGGACCGATCCCGACCTGCTCAAGCAATGGTTTGCGCCGAAGCCGTGGACGACTCCGCATGCGGAACTCGACGTCCGTCCTGGCGGCACGAGCCTCGTAATCATGCGCAGCCCGGAGGGAGACGAGTTCCCGAATCCCGGTGTCTACCTGGAGGTCGTGGAGAACGAACGACTGGTGCTCACCGATGCCTATACGAAGGCTTGGGAACCTTCCGAGAAGCCTTTCTTCACGCTTGTACTGACTTTTGAAGACGAAGGCTGTAAAACGCGTTACACGGCGCGAGCGCGGCATTGGACCGTAGCTGACCGCGAGAACCACGAGAAGATGGGCTTCCACCAAGGCTGGGGACAATGCGCAGACCAGCTCACCGCACTCGTCACCGATCAGCTCGCCGCGCCCGCAGCCTGAGACATGCGGCGTGACCGCCGCGCGGGAGAGCGAACGTCAGCTAGCCGTCGGCAATGTTAGCAGCGCCAACGCTTCTGCTTCAGCCGTGGATGTTAAACCAGCGTTGACAATAGCCGCATTTCACGTCGCCTTTGGGAGACACATCGGCATTCGCGCCTAGTCGAGCGCTGCACGAAGGACAGGTGTAGCCGGTCCCGGACGGCGGCTCTGAGGGCCCACCGCTTGATCGCGTCTCCTGACCCTTCAGCGAACTGAAGAAGAGGGTCCCACCCACCGCCATGACTGCGAAGGCGATCAAGCTGCCAACCAGCTTGAAGACCAGCGGCGGGGCGTGAAAGCCCTCGGCCGACCATAAGGAAATGATGATGGTGATGCCGACGGCAGCGAAGACGAAGCCGAAGACCAGTCCAAGAAATCGCGGTGGACCGGTTGGTGGCAGCGGCGCAGCACTCATGGCCCGAGACTCTCAGGGAATGAAAGAGACGTAAAGAGAGCAGCCGCAACTCGCCGGGTAAGAGGCGAGTTAATCCCGGCTGGGAATATCCGATTCTGGCGGTCTGAATCCACAAACCATGGTATGCAGCTCTCCCGATGAAACGTCCCCTTCCCTTTCCATCTGCACTCCTTGTCGCGGTTTGCCTTTTGGCTTTCACCGCTCGGAGTTCCGGCGCGATGCCGCAAATCATCAATGTCTCCGCCTACGATCCCAAGGAGAAGCAACGGTCTGGAGCCGGCTATTCCCAGCATGATGTCTCCGCCCTGCGTGAGAACGGCGCAACTGCGCTGATCGCGCGCGCAGGCAAAGGCGGAAACCTCGATGAAAAGTGCGGCAGCTTTCTTGCATCCGCTGATCGTGTGGGGATGCTGCCTGGCGTCTACTATCGGTTGCAACGCCACATCGACGCTGTTGCGCAGGCGGATCAATTCGTCGCGAGAGCCAAGGCCCTGGCGCGCAGCCGGTCTTGGAAAGCGCCCGCGCTGCTGCTTTGCGGAGACTTCGACGCGCAGTCGAGGCTCTCCGAAATCGTTCGGTTTATGGATCGCGTGGAAGACCGCACCGGCGTGGTGCCCGTCGCGTATCTGGAGAACAGCACGCATCTAAAGCGCCTTCTCAGCAACGCCGATTCGGCAACGAAAGCGAAGCTCCGCCGCATGCCGTACTGGGTCGCCCTTTACTCCCACACGAGCGGAGCCGGGCCGGACTTCCCGGCGCCGCGCAGCCCCGATGGTCTGGTGAAACAATACGGCGTCTGGGCCGATTGGACGCTCTGGCAATACGGCGGAGTCGACTGGGAGCGCGGTCGTTCACGGCCAAAGGTCTACAGCCATGGCGCGCATCGCTTTCCGCTCTACTTCGGAAACCTTAATCGGCCGGTGGAGCGCAATGTCTTCAACGGTTCCCACGGGGCGCTGCGGAGCTTCTGGCAACGCCACGGCTTGAAGCTGAGGTAAAAGTTCTTCTCTCCGAAGAGTCGAAGCACGTTGTTCCTGGCTGTGATCGAAGGAAGCGTCCCGATGGAGGTTTGTCACGTCAATGGGTTTTGGGAGCTCAAGCTCGCACACTGCCGAAACGCGACGCTCACCTCACCTTCTCCTTTAGGAGAATTGACTCTCGGACCGGTGCTCCGTAGCGTCTGGCGCATGGTTGCGGACGGAACTTTTTACGGCAGAGGACATGCTCTTCCTGTTTTGCCTTTCGCGAAGCGATAAATCGGGTGCTTGACCGGAATTCACGCACGCAGCTCCGCCATACCTCACGCGCCCTTCTTTATGAACTTCCGCAGAACGCTCTCCTTCCTCTTTGCCTTCTTTCTTGGCGGACTGGTCTCCTCAAGCTCCGCGGCAAATGTTCAGGGGATCCTTGGCGGGGACACCACGTGGACGTTGGCGCAGAGTCCGATTTATGTTTTGGGCAACGTGCAGGTCCCGGCCGGGGTCGCACTGACCATCGAGCCGGGGGTCGAGGTCCGCTTCACCGGTGCCTACGAGATCCTGGTCCAGGGGCGCGTCTCCGCGCTCGGCACTTCCACGCTGCCGATCCGCTTCAACTCCGTGACGGCCGGCGTCAACAGCACCGCCACCGCCTTCCGCTTCCACGGCGCGGACCTCTCCCTCTCGGCGCTTTCCCATCTCCGCTTCAGCGATCTGACCCGCGCCATCCGCGTAGGCCAGGAGACTGAGCACAACCAGGGCGGCAAAAATTCGGGGACGCTCACCGTCTCCGGCGTTCACGCCTCCTCGGTCGAGTTCCTCACCAATGGCTATCAGACCACCGCTTCCCTCCTCCTGGAAGATGTCGACTTCAACAATGTCACCCTCACAGGCGCCTACCCCAACAGCGAACCGGTCACCCTTCGCCGCGGCCGCCTCCTCAACTCCATCGTTCATTCCGACTCCTACAACCGTGGCATCACCCTCGAGTCCGTCCAGACCGACTCCACCTCTTTCCGCCTCGGTTGCTGCGGCGCCAACATTACCGTGCGCGACTCCCACCTGCGTGGCGGCTCCTTCTCCCAGCACAACGACTACTATCAGGTCACCATCGAGCGCTCTCTCCTCGAGTCCGTCCCTCTGGTCCTCCCCCAGGCCGCCCGGGTCACCATCACCGACTCCCTCCTCGTCTACTCCTCCGGCACTGGCGTCCAGGCCAACAACCTCACCCTCTCCGGCTCCACCGTCCGCGGCGCCCAGACCGGCTTGAGCCTCTCCGGCACCTTCCAGCTCGCCAACTCCTCCATCACTTCCAACCAGACCGGCCTCGCCCTCGCCACCCAGGCCTCCGGCTCCATCTCTTCGACCAACTTCTCCTTCAACTCCTCCCTCAACCTCCGCAACGACTCCGCCAGGCCCATCACCGCCTCTGGCAACTACTGGGGCGTCATCTCCGCCCAGGCCATCGAAGCCTCCATCACCCACTACCACGACGACATCAACCGCGGCCTCGTCTCCTTCTCCCCCTTCCTGTCCAACCCCTCCCCATCAGCTCCGCTCTCGCCACCCGGTTCCGTCGTGAAGAGCGCCTCCGCAAGCGACATCCTTGTCCAGTGGGCGGCCTCCTCCGACCCCCGCGTCACCGGTTACCGCCTCTACTACGGCTCCAACGGCTCCGGCGGCTTCGCGGGCCAGGTCACCCTCGGCGCTGTCACCTCCCACACCCTTTCTGGGCGCGCCCTCACCGACGCCTTTGCGGTCACTGCTCTCAGCGCCTTGGCGGACGGTTCCAACGACCAGCGCGAAGGCCACGAAAGCTGGTTTGCGTACGCGCAGACCGCCTCGCCTCAGATCCAGGTCTCCCCAGCCGCTCCCAGCTTCGGGGCCGTCGCCGTTGGCTCGACCTCCTCACTCACCCTCACGGTGACTAATCCAGGCACCGGCCCGCTGCAGATCTCCAACGTCACTTCATCCAACGCCCGCTTCTCCGCCTCCTCCACCAGCCTCCTTGTCCCTGCCGGCGAGCAACGCGACCTCACCCTCGCCTTTAATCCCTCCTCCTCCGGCTGGCAGCAATCCACCATCACCCTCACTCACAACGCCTCCCCGTCCACCCTCACCCTGATCGTCAAAGGTTACGGCGCCCCCTCCTCCGGCCGGGGCGTCGAGGGCATCCTCGTGGGGGACACGACGTGGACGTTGGCGCAGAGTCCGATTTATGTTTTGGGCAACGTGCAGGTCCCGGCCGGGGTCGCGCTGACCATTGAACCGGGGGTGGAGGTCCGCTTCACCGGCGCCTATGAGATCCTGGTCCAGGGGCGCGTCTCCGCCCTCGGCACTTCCACGCTGCCGATCCGCTTCAACTCCGTGACAGCGGGGGTCAACAGCGCCGCCACCGCCTTCCGCTTCCACGGCGCGGACCTCTCCCTCTCGGCGCTTTCCCATCTCCGCTTCAGCGATCTGACCCGCGCCATCCGCGTAGGCCAGGAGACTGAGCACAACCAGGGCGGCAAAAATTCGG
>DASVRY010000125.1:0-17424 GCA_036388395.1 Chthoniobacteraceae bacterium | reverse complement strand
TGTGCAAGCCGTTGATGGCTACCTTAGCGGCTGCCGCCCGACGTGCCGCCAGTGCCTGAGGCTCCGCTGCCGGATGCTCCTGCCCCAGAGGTTCCGCCGCTCGCGCCCGCGCCCGAGGTACCAGCGCCGGAAGAGCTTCCTGCGCCAGAGGTCCCGGATCCCGCAGAGGTGCCGGCCCCGCTCGAAGCCCCGCCCGCGCCACTGCCGAGTGTAGAGCTGCCTGCTCCGCTGCCGCTCGTGCCGAGCATGGAAGCACCAGCAGTGAACTCCGTGCGGCTGATGTTGCCGTCCGAGTTTGTGTCGAGGCGCTTGAACAACGCATCTGCTCCACCTGCGCCGCCTGCTCCACCCGAAGACAAGCTGGAGCCGGTGCTGGAGCTGGTGCCGCCTGAAGTGCCGCCTGTGCTGCCTGTGCTGCCTGTGCTGCCCGCCCCCGTTGTTGAGCCTGAGCTGCCGCCGGCACTCGCGCCGCCCGCGCCGCCTGCTGCGGAGGAGCCAGACTGGGCTACTGCGCCGAGCGAGAGGGTCACGAGTGCGGTGAGGGAGAGAAGTGGTAGTGGTGTTAGAATTCTTTTCATAGTAGCAGGGTCTTCGTCGCTCGAGGTTAGCGCGGCTATACGGCTCGGCCCTTGCCGCATCCTGCGTATGCCCCCGGAGAGCAGCAGCTCCGAATGGGACGTGAATTTTATATGATTGGAGCGCCCCGCCCTCCTGCGGGAACAGGAACCGGGTTACACTAGAAGCAAAGGTTGATTATACTCCATCCAGTGACGGAATATTGCTGCCGCGCTTTGCTTACCTTATTTTGCAGAGCTTGGCCCGAGAGACATAAGCACCTGCTGAGGCTTAACTACGGAGCGCAGGTCGCCCGCTTCTCCTCGGACGACTAAACATCTAAATCAAGAGTAAATGAAAAGACTTCTAATCCCAATTTTGACCGCGATTACTCTCGCCATCCCCGCGTGCGACAATCAAGGCCGAGGAGCGACCGGGAGCGGAGGGGGTAGAGGGAGTGGCACCGGCAGCGCAGGCGGTGCGGGTGGAACAAGCGGGAGTGGTGGAGGCACGAGTGGGGGCGGAACTGGCTCAGGTGGCGCGGGCGGAGCAGGTGGCCAGTAAGGGAGGCTCATAGAGCTCTCTAAAACGCTCCAAGGCCGCGGGTGCTCAAAAACGTGCCCGCGGCCTCCGCTCCTAAACAGGTGCCGGTGCAGCGTTACAGGCAAGCAAAGCCGGCCGATTCCGTTTTCATGAGGCCGCTGGCGGGTTGTGGCCCAACTCTTCAGCAACGACGAAGAGTCGGACGGACGCAGCCATTTTGATCCTCTAGCCGGATCTTCGTCCCGCCGAATGGTTCTCTCTACATCACAGAGGAGGTCGCATCCCACTCGGGACCTAGCGATGGACATTCCAGGTGTATTTTCGTCCTCCTCATACCACGTTGTGACGCAGCCGTCTTGGGTCACCCTGAAGCGACGTTGGTCCAGGAGCGGCATCTGCGCTGCACTCTGGACCAACCGTCCCTGGGCCGCAACTCACGCTGCGTCAGGTGGAGTCTTACTTCATTGCCGAGAGTTGATCCTGCGCTACCTGCAAATGAGTTTTGATGAGCGGGAGGGATGCTGCCGCAATTGCTTTCAGCGCTGGATCGGTCGCTGTTGATGCGACGGTTTCCATCGTCTTCTTCAGCAGCTCATGTCCCTCTACGCCGCTCTGCTTCAGGTAGGCGCGGTCAAACTCGTTACTGCTCTTGCCTTGCAGGTTTGCCACCATCTTCTGGATCTTCTCATCCGGCTTGTCTGGCATGGTCACCTTCTTCGCAGCAGTGAGTTCTTTGAGCTTGGCTGCGAGCCCAGTCTGCTCCGCTACTTCAGCCTCCGCGATGGCGCGCACTTCGGGAGTGGTTGCCATCTTCGCGGCGACCACACTCATCTGGAGTTGCATCATTCCACCAGTGGCCACTTGCGTCATCAGCTTTTGATCAGCAGGCGAAAGAGGTGCATCAGTCGGCTTGATGGCCGACATGGTGCTCTGAGCCTGCTTGTTGATGGAGGTAAACTCTTTGGACTGAAGTTTTCCGATAGTTTGTGCCTCGGCCGACGCCATGAGGCTGAGCGACAGTGCAGCGCAGGTGGTGAAGATGTTGGTTGAGAGTGGGAGATTTTTCATGGTGCTTGAAACCGTTCGCGCGGCGCATCGCTGCTGCGTGCTGCGCTTCCGATATAAGCAAGTGTCGATCAGTGCATCCGCCAAGGGCCGGCGACATTCCTTATGCAGTCTTCAGGCGCTCACCACGCGGCGTACCAATAGGCCTTGCTGTACATACAGCGGAACGTCGGAAAGCCGCAGCGGCACTCGTCCTTGAGGCGCTTGCTGGAATCAGTGCTCTCCGGAAATGCCTGAAGCTAAGTAGAGAGGGTCCTCGGGTGGTAACGTCGTACGTTGATGGAAGTGTCAGGAGGCGATCCGCTGCAGCTGCCCTTAGAACGTTAAACCATCCTTTTGATTTTATGTACTGCGAATTAAACCCGATCGACGCGAGTTCGGACGAAGGCAGTTGTGAAGGTGCGATGGAAGCCGTCTTGCCCATCGAAATCCTGACAGGATTCGAGTCGACCTTTGCTCCTGCACACGACCGCGACGTAGCCGAGACGAATGCTCATGTCGCGCGGCGGCGCGAGGATCTCGATCTTCTCGCCTCGACTGGCGTTCGGCGGGTGCGTTATCCGGTGCGGTGGCATCGCGTGGAGGAGCTGGAAGGTCGATTCGACTGGGCTGAGACAGATGAAGCACTGCAGGCCCTCGATCAGCGGGGCCTGAAGCCGATCGTGGACCTGCTCCACCATACCAGCCATCCTGCCTGGCTGAGCTTTGCGGATCCTCGATTCCGCGATGTTTATCTTCGCTATGTGGAGGCATTCGCACGGCGCTACCCCTCGGTGGAAAGCTATACGCTGTTCAATGAGCCTTTCTCGACGCTGCTCCTCTCGGGGCACGAGGGGATATGGCCGCCTTATCTCGTCGGGATGAGCGGGATGGTAGAGCTGTGGAAGAATGTCCTTCCTGCCTGGACCGAGGCGAGCCGGCTCTATCGCGACCTGCTCCCCCGTGCGCGGCACTTTCATACAGATAGCTGCGAGCACCACACGGGTGGGGCGCCGATGGCTTATGTCGCCAACGATCGCCGATTCGCCATTCTAGACATCCTGCTCGGCCTGGATCTGAACCCTACCCGACCTTTCCTGCGGCAGCTGGTGGAATACGGAGGTGAAGAGCTGCTCACCCTCAGCACTGGGCATGTGGATGTGGTTGGTTTGGATTACTACGCACACAATCAATGGAGCTTTCGGAGTGGGGTAGATGGTTGTGCGCCGACACCAAATCCCATCCCATTGGCCGCTTTGATCCGGCAATATTGGGAGCGATATCAACGGCCGTGCCTGCTCGGCGAAACGAATATTCGGGGAACAGCTTCGGATCGGGCAAGCTGGTTTAAATATACGCTGGAGCAGTGCGAGATTGCTGCCCTCTCCGGAGTGCCGGTGGAAGGGCACTGCTGGTTTCCGTTTGTGGATTCGTGCGATTGGGACACCCTCCTGCAGCGCTGCGACTGCCATCGCGATCCGGTTGGCGTCTACTGCCTCGACGAGGCTCTGGACCGTCAGCCTTCCTCCATCTCGAGGAGCTTCGCAATGGCTGCGAGTGGAAGCCGCGCAAGTGAGCTTCGCGCCTACGAGTTCCAACAACCAACCGCATACTGGATTCGGGGCTGGCTGCCCCAAATGGCTCATTGGCAGTGGGAGCTCCCGCCCGAGGAAGAGCGGGTGCCCAACGCCGTCGCAGAGTCTTTCGATCCACTGGGAGCGAGGGAGATCGCCTAGTCTGCAGCAGAGCCCGCATTGTTTGACACGCGACTTGCGCGCATGTCTCGAAGCGTAGTGACTTGAAGCCGCTTCAGACCTTCCCGACTCGACCGCGAACCCTTGCCCACACGGCGAGGCCCGTGGCAATGCCCGAACTGCCTTTCCGGCCACCGCTCCCATGGATCCAAGTGGCCGATGGGGCACCGTGCTTCGTCACCGATACCGGCGACGCGTGGACTCCTATCGGCCAGAACGACGCAATCACCTGGCCGGAGTTCGCGGGGCTTTTCCGTCGCCGGGATCCTGCCACCGCCGATCGCTACCTCGCCATGCTGGCCGCCCATGGAGTCACGGTGCTGCGGCTCATGCTCGAGTATTGTCACGGCGAGAACCGGTATTTGGAGCGGCCCGCCGGGCGCATGGTCCCGCACATGGTGCGGCTTTGGGACGACCTTTTCGCCGCCTGCGAACGCCACGGTTTGCGTATCCTGCTCACGCCCTTCGACACCTTCTGGACGTGGCTGCGTTGGTCTAAGCACCCTTATAACAGTGCGAACGGCGGCCCGTGTCCGTGTCGCTCGCAGCTTCTCACTTCTCGCGAGACGCGGAAGGCGATCAAGCACCGACTGGAGTTTGCCAGCGAGCGCTGGGGCGGAAGTGGAGCGCTTTTCGCCTGGGATCTTTGGAATGAAATCCACTCCGCTCATGCGGAGGACTGCGCCACGCACTTCACGGAATTCATCGCCGACCTCGGAGGTTCCCTGCGTGAAAAGGAGATCCGGATCCATGGTCGCTCGCACCCGCAGACTGTCTCGATCTTCGGCCCGCACATCGAGAGTGACCTCTGCATCACAGAAGCGATCTTTCGTCATCCGCAGCTCGATTTTGCGAGTTCGCACTTCTACGAGACGGGGACGATCGACCATCCGCGGGATACCGTGGCCCCGGCGATCAGCACCGGCCGGCTTACCCGTGTCGCGCTCGCTGAGACAACGCCCATGCGTCCGTTCCTCGACAGCGAGCACGGGCCGATTCACACGTATAAAGACCACCACCGGACTTTGCCGGAGCCGTTCGACGACGAATACTTTAGGCACATGCAGTGGGCGCACTTTGCTTCGGGTGGAGTCGGTGGCGGGATGCGTTGGCCGAATCGAAAGCCACACTCGCTGACGGCCGGTATGCGGCGAGCCCAGCTCGCTCTGAGCCGGTTCCTGCCCCTGATAGAGTGGCCATGTTTCCGAAGACGCAATCTGAACGAGGAGCTGATCGTCCAGAGCAATGGCATCGCGACCTTTGGCTGCGGAGACGCGGAACAGGCCGTCGTGTGGCTGCTGAGGAGCGACCGCATTGGTGCGAGTGGATTGGTGGAGCAAGGGACTGCGGATGGAGTAAGGCTGGGGATTCCCGGCCTGCTTGAGAACGTGTTCCGAGTCTCCGTTTTCGATACGAGGTGCGGTGAGCTTCGCGCCGACTTCCTGGTCCAGCACACCGGAGGTGGCGTGCTTCACGTCGATGTTCCGCCTTTTAAAGCAGACATCGCTCTGGCGGTCCGCGCGGTGGTGGCTTCCTGGGATGACTAGCATCGCTTGTTGCGAGATCGGAGGAGTAGCTGCCAGCAGCATCGGAATACACCTGATCTATTCCTCTCCGGGCATTTAGTGGCGCGCGACTCAGGCCGGCCTTAGGCAGGAGCGCGATTGGTTCGCGTGTGGAATCAACCGCGACATCTTCTTCTGCTCCTGGCTTTGGCACAAGGAGGCTGCCTTACACCCATTACCAGGCGGCTCGATGTCACGAACGCGCGCGTGGGCGCGACGAACGAGAAGTTGGAGGTGACAAACCAGGGTGTGCGGCAGGCGAACGTGCTCCTCGCCTCGGTGAATGAGAACTCGTTCGGAACCAATCTGCGCCTCGATCGCGTCAACGAACAGCTCGTCGATGTCGCGCAAAGCTCGACGAAGCCAATCGCAAGATCAGCGTCTTGATCGAGAAAGTGGAACGCGTGCCCGGCCTGCAAGGCGGCTCCGGAAGACAGGAACGAACTCCATAGAAGCATGGTTTCGCCGAGCAAAGCAGAGCCAGGCGTTGCTTCGGTGGAATTGCAGAGCGTTCGGGGCAACCCGCGTGATCCGAACCTCATGGCTAAGCGACACCAAAATTCCCCGGAAAGCCTCCTCCTCCAGCACGCGCAGAGTAACAAGCGAAGCCTTCTGCCGCATGCACGACTCGCTCCTGAAATTCGCCCTGAAGGCCTTCACCACATTCCTGGTAGTCGTCGATCCAATTGGCGTCCTGCCGATCTTCATCTCGCCGGCAAAAGGCCAGCCTGCCGCCGAGCGGGTCAGCATCGTCAACCGGGCCGCCGCCCTCGGGGTCGCCATCTCGCTCTTCTTTCTCATCGCAGGCAATAGCGCGTTCTCCTATCTAGGCGTCACCATGCACGCTTTTGCGATCAGCGGCGGCATTCTGCTTTTCGTTACGGCAATGCCGATGCTCTTCGGCCAAGCCGGCGCTGAAGCCGCATGATCACGGCGAGAGAGCCCCGGAAGATTTCGCCATCTTCCCTCTCGCGATTCCACTGCTCGCCGGTCCCGGAACGATCACCAGCATCTGCTTCCACCTCCGAGGCCCGCGGCAGCGTGCTCAAGCTGGCCAGTGTCGCCATCGCGCTGGCGCGCGGGTCCCGCGTTGCACAAGCTGACCTGCGCGTTTGCGCCGAGGTCTGCCGCCGTTGCGCGGAAAATTGCGAGCGCGTGGGCGAAATGGATGAATGTGGCGAGGCGTGCAAGAGCTGCGCGGAATCATGCCAGAAGATGGCGCCCTAGCACCGGCGCACTTGGGCTTCTCTGGTTCCTTTGAAGTGCCTGCGAGATTGGTATGGCTCTGCCGGACTGTCCCGTTAGAACACGCGTGCTTCTTCGCTCACGGCTCTGGGCCGATGGAAAGCGGTGTCCCTACTCTAAGACCTTCCACGGCGAAATGAGCAGGGGCTTTCCCGACGGAGGTGCGGGGGCACAGAACCGAAGCTCTCACCACTACGTCATCTGACACACCACATACCACCCTTCTACCACATCATGAACCGCAAACTCACTCTTCCGAAACCGCTTCTCGTTGCCGCCGCTGTTGCGCTGCTTGGGAACAGCTCGACTCTTTTTGCGCAGACGCCTGCACAGCCCGGCCAGCCTTCGCCATCTGCCGGTCAGCCAGACCAAGGCGCCAGTGCTTCCTCGGGTAATATCGTGCGGGGAAGCAAAGTAGTTGGAGCCAAGCTGTTTACCACGAAGGGCGAACAAATGGGCACCATCGACGACGTGCTTCTGGATCCTAAATCTGGAAGGGTCTCCTATGGAGTGCTGGGAATTGGCGGTTTTCTGGGTATGGGAGAAAAGAGGACAATTGTGCCTTGGAACCTCATTCAGCAGGACAGGCAAAACCCGGAAAACTTCGTCACCCACGCCGAGAAGCAGAAGCTTCAGCAGGCGCCCAGCTTCCAGGGAGACGACCAGTGGGGCAGCGTTACTCAGCCAGATTATCTGAAGACGGTACAGGCACACTTCAGCGGTGCTTCTGCACAAGGGCAGCAGGCTCCTGGGCCACAACAGCAGCCATCTCAGGATGCCAAGCAGCAGCAGCAACAGCAGCAGCAGGCTCAACAAACCGCGCAGCAAGAGGAGCAGAAGCGCGCGCAAGAGCAGGCACAGCAGCAGGCGCAAGCAGCGCAGAAGAAAGTGCAGGATGCACAAAAGGCACTCGATCAAGCCAAGCAGGAAGAGCAGAAAGCAAAAGAGGCTCAGCAGCAGAGTGGGACCGCGACCCCCACGCCTCCGGGTCAGTAGACACGGGCTTCCGAACACACACCTTCAGAGTTTGATTACTTTCCGTCATGCCGGCTAAATCGAAAAAACAACAGATGGCTGCGGGTGCTGCACTCGCAGCGAAACGCGGCGACAAGTCAACTGGCTCGCTCGGAGGTGCGGCCAAGGGTATGGCGAAGTCGATGAGCGAGAAAGAGCTGAAGGAGCTTGCTTCTACCAAGCGCAAGAAGCTGCCCACCAAAAAGAGCGGGAGATAGGCGCACGGATTCTGCACCTTGTTTGCCATGTGCCGATTGGCGCGTCCCATTCGCCTGCTGTCCGTCTGAACGCCCTAGGCTGCTACAAAGACGTCGGTTCTTCCGTCGTGCGGGGCGCTTGCTGTTAAACTCGATGATACGCTCTCACCGTTAACGCACTTTGCCCCGGCGCGACCGACACTGACCTTCGATAGGGCCGATGCCGGAAACATCAAGGTCCGGCAAGCAGCAACGTCATGTCACCTCAGGAGGTGGCGAAGATCGGCCACGATGGATAGATGGATGAGGAACTCTTCGTCATCCCCGGCGCAGAGAACAAGGCAATGATCGGCGCCCGACGCACCGTGCTGGTGAACACCGCAGCGAAGCTCAACGAGAAGCAGCACTCGGATGTCCCGCCAGAGGATCGCACGCCCCAGGGCACCGACGGGGAAAGTCCCGTGGCGGAGAAGGACGAGACGCTCCGCGGCCCGGTCAGCAGCCGCTGATTCTTGGTAACGTGGTGTCGGTCGGATCTACGAGAAAAGGCGGCGGCCTAGGTCCCGCTGTGGCCTTGTGCTTGGGGTCGTCCACCAACGTAATCGTCACATCGTGCAGGCGCCAGTTAATCGCTTTCGCCTCGTCCACGGCCAGCCGGATTTTTGCCGGCAGGTCCGGCACTGCGCCGCGCGGGGTGATAAAGGCTTCGCCAAAGAAGAGATGCCCGCACTCGCGCAGCCGCACCTCGGCGCGGGCGACCCAATCGAGCTGTTCCAGCCGCGCCTTCAGCTCCTCTGGAAACGGCTCGGGCGCGGATTGATCCGTCTTCATCGGCCGACGTTCGATAAGGTCGCTGATCGCCACGCGGATGTTTTCCCAGCCGTCCTTGAGGATTGAGGCGGAGATGAGCGCGGACGCCACCGGGTCCACCCACCAGAAGCCGAGCGAGACGCCGAGCACGCCTGTGAGTGTGCCGAGCTCCGCCATCCAGTCCGCCTTCATCATCTTCGCGTCGGCGTAGAGGATCTTGTCGTGGATCTTGGGGGCTTGCTTTAGCTTCAAGTGCCCAAGGATGAAGCTCGGTATCATCGTGTATGCGATGGCTGCGAACATCAGCCAGCCGGACCAGATCGTTTGGCCGAAGAAGCGCATCCCACCGATCGTGGTTCGCTCTTCGGCGACGAACGACATGACCGCATCGATGAGCAAAAACGCGCCCATTGCGAGTAGCGCGAGCGAGGCCACCAGGTAACCAATCGAAACCGCGCCGTGGAAACCGTACGGGTATACCTTGCTCGGCGGGCGGCGCGCGATTCGTGTGCAGACGAGAAAGGCGATCGCCGGCACGAGCGAGATAACGTCTTCGAAAAAGCTCGTCCGCATGACCTGCGAAGAGCCCATCGTGAATCCGAGGAAAGTCGCGGAGGAGACGATGTAGGCGATCGTGATCCATTCGAGCCGGCGCGCGTGCCGGAAATCGTGCTCCTTCTCCGGCGGCAGATCGAAGTCAGGGGTTAGTCTCATGGCTTGGCCTGCTCTGATTCCGCGCGCTTGCGGAACGCCTCGGCGTCCTGCCCGGCAAGAAAGCGGTCGAGTGAAAGCAGCAGCGCATTTTCACCCGGCATAACCGCGAGCACGTGCGATTCCTTTTTCCCCCGGAGATCGTGAGTCTTCACGTAAGGCTGAGTGAGCGCGATCTCGGAAGCGTGTGGCGTGTCGTCTTTGAATCCGGCGATGAGCACATCGATCTCACGCCGGTGCAGCGCCCCGGCCAGTTCCGCTACCGCACCGCGCCGCCAACGGACGTTTGCGCCGATCTGCCGCGCCCAAGCATCGATCAGCTCCGGCTCGATGCCGCTGGCGTGCTCGCCTTCCCAACGCACCCAGGGGGCGTGCTCGACCGCGCCGACGCGCAGTTCGCCGCCTACGCGTCCGCGCTTCAGCGTGCCCGCGGCATCGCGCGGAAACTCGCCGCACCCACCGACCAAAAATCCCGCCGTCACTGCCAGCAGCGCCACCGTCCACCAAGGAACGAGAGAGTGAAGAGAATCGGAGCGAACCACCGGCTTTTCATAGGTGAGCGCCCGCGCTGCTGCGATACAATACTTAGCGGCCTTGGTCTGGAAGTGCTCCGACTCTAACTCCCACGGGCCGATCCGACGACAAACGTGCAAGGCAGCCTGAGGGCTCCATTAGCGCTCGCTCTCGCTCTTAGTTTCACGACTATCTATCAACTTCAGCAGTGCTTCCACGAGCGACTTCGTGATCGAAGCCCATCCCGGTACAGCGCACCTCAGCCATGATGTAGCTCCGCGGTCCAAGTACCGGACCAGATTTACCCGCACTCGTGCATGAGCTTCGGAGCGTTTTCAGCATTTTAGAAGGCCGGATAATCAACTCAGGCACACACCTTCCACTTGAGCCGAGGTCGCCCCACGATCTTTAAGACCGTCAAAATACCTAAACGCACTTTTTTAGTGGCAGCAGCCTGCGCCGCTGTGGCCCTTTCGCCAATCACCGCCCTTAGTCAAGGCGCCAACGACACCAGCGGTTCCGGCTCCAACACTTCTTCCTCACCCGCAAGCCAGAGCGCGGATGAAAACAAAGACTACGGCTGGATCGGCTTGCTGGGGTTGCTCGGCCTCGCCGGGCTCATGCGCAAGCGCCACGACAGCCACGTCACCCCTGGCACACGCACCCACTGACGTCCCGCTTCGTAAGGCTGGCTGGTTGAACATACAACGCCCTGCAGGCTTCGCCTGCAGGGCGTTCATTATTTGGACGCAGCATGGAGATCTCGCGATCCGATTACTCAGTGCTACCGCGCGGCGAATGACCGTCGGGCGCGAGTGGAACATGCGAAACGTTCCAGGAGAGGGGAGATTTTCATCGGCGAAGATCGAACCGATGAAACCCAGGCGCATTTGAAGTCGCGAGACCCTGCGCCGTGCATCCCAAGTGAGGGAAGAGCGGCCGCAGGCTAGTGACCGTTTGCCGGGTGTCGACGCGTTCGTATCGCGTGTAGTGGACCCCGTCCGCTCACGCGAACCCGGGGAAAGCGGATCTTAGGCTTGAGGCGCATGTATACAATGCCGCAGCTCCGCGCCTCCTGCTTTCCTCGGCCTGCTGAACATCTCGCGACGCCCCCCAGCCTGCCTACGAGCACGAGCGTCCTAGCCACGTTTTTGTGGCACTAGGTTTAAGCCGCGCTTGGCCATCGGAGACGCGTCATCAGCCATCCACGATCTCGCCCGTTGCGAAGCAAAGGTATGAGCAAAAACTACGAAGAAGCATTCCCGGGCAAGATCCTGGTGGGAGGTGATGGACTTGGCACCGTGGACGAGGGCTTGGTGAATGAGCGCGCCGCCGAGCTCGCGAGAGCCGACGGCCGAACCGAGGCGAACGAGGCAGATCTCGCGAACTCGCGGGAAGAGCTTCTTCCACACGGCGAGTTCGTCCCCGCTCCGCCAGAGGTCGATGACCCGGCCTTGGAAAATCTCACGGCTTGGGATGAACCGCTGGAGGCCAAAGGCGGCACCGTTGACTCCATGGCCCCGCTCGACGAGGCCAACATCGCCGAGCAGTTGGTGCAGGAGGGGGTGTCGGAAGCCGATCACGACCAGCGGGTCACCGCCTCCGAGATCAACCCGCCCGAGGACGAGGAAGACGACCTGTAGTCCCTGAAGGGGCCGCGTTCGATGGCGTTCCTCCGCAGGTGCAGTGCGTGAGCGGCGCCCGAATTCCCTTCCGGCGAGTCAGGGCTCCTCTGTGGCCGATTGCAAGGACTGCCCTCCGATTTGATTGCAAGGCGTTCTGACTCGCTAACAGGCAGCAGGCTTCACTTCCGAGGGCGGCTAGCGTCGGTTCGGCTGTCTCGTGTCCGTTGTCACCCGTTGCTACGTATCAGAGTTCCGTAGCCGATCTCGACCGCCTCGTGAGAATCCTCGATGCTTCGCGCGCTTCGCTTGCTCATCGCTCTATCAGGTGCGGCCTACGCCGAGAAAGCTCTTCAGGTAGACCATGGCATAAGCCTGGGCCGATGAAAGACGCGCCTCAGTGAAGGAGGAGTGCGGAAGGGCAGTGGCAAAGAGCGCCAGATCGCATAGAGCTGCACTTTGCTGTGGGCGAGCCGATTGTACGGATCAGAGGGGAACGTCCAACCCGCCCTGGGCTTCTTTCCTCACGGCCACTTGCAGACGCTCTGTCACGACGCCGGCGGAAGTGCCAGAAACAAGCTACAGGGTGCCGATCATCTCTCGCAGTGCAGTCGCGTGTAAGCGATGGCGGCCGGCAGTCTTATACAGGTTCCCCTCGTCTTGGCGTCTCCGCCGAGCTGGTCGCTAAGATAATCCGTGGCTACGGCTCCTTCCTCGAGCAGACGGATCGCCGCCCACATGGTGCGCTCGACAGTGGCAGCGTGTCCTTCGAGCAAACTCTCTGGCGAGTAGGCGTGGCCGACCCGGCATTCGAACCGCAGGAGAGAGCCGACCTTTTCTTCCCAAAGGGAACCTGAACAATCGGGGCACGCCCAGGGCACGATCGAACCTGTTCGTGACTTGCCATTTCCCAACTCCGATTGATCAGCTGCGTTTTCGGTGCTCATGAGAACTGCTTTGGTGGTCAGGCTGATGAGAAGTGTCGGCAGCTCAGCGGAAGTCAGGGGGTGATGAACGGAAAGCCGTACCCGCCCACTCGGATCGCTTGCCCCGCAAGACCCGGGATCACTCCTCGTTCGGCTCACAAGCCGGAGCCCGACGCTCCTAGTCGCCAGCAGTGCTGCGGAGCGGGATTACCACGGATCGGCCCGGAACGACCGCATCTTGCGATTCTTTGAAACCCCGGTGAGCTGGTGAGGCATCGCGCTGTAGGGCTCGCGTTCGCTTCGGCCGTGGTCGCGCTCCTCGCTGTGTCCATCGGGCTGGCGCTGGCGAATCTCTGGGGAGGTGTGCTGACTGCTGTTTTTATCGTACGACATATTCACGAGAGACATCGTCCTGGGAGAACAGCCAGGCGTCCGGAGAGCGCCTGAGGCAAGGCGCCGCTTAAAGCGGATGCGGCTTACGTGACGCGACTTAGACTCCAGACGGAGCCGGCTGCCCGCGGTCTCCGTTAATCGTTCCAGACCTACAAGGGACCGTCTCGGGGGGTGCGGTGCCGCTGAGCTTCAAGACTGCTGAACATGAGAATGCTCGATCCGTCAACGCCCCAATTACCGCCGCACTGTCTTCAACTCGAAACCCATCCAGACAGCGCCTAGGAAGGTCGCTGCGAGCGTTCGTGGTTTTTGTGTCTCTTGCGCTTTGATCCGGCTCGGTAATAAACGCTTCATGGGCAAGAGGACTGCGATGGACGTGATGCTAGGCATAGTCTTCGGCTCTTCGTGGGCCGGCGATCACTGGCAATTCTCCCTTCAATGCCGACCCCTCGTCGCCGGGCTTACTTTGGTCATTACCCATTGGGTCTTTTCCCGCCCTTGCGGTGCGTTGGCATTGGTTCGGGTGGTCTATTCAAGAGACACGAGCGGCTGCTCGTTAGTGGGGAAGCTTCAGCTCGCGGCGATGCGCAAGTTGCGCATCACGGGGGATGATCTTCGTGATGCGCTGCGGAGCAGGGGAAGGTCGCCTGACTTCGCGGAGGTGCCTTCTGCGCACCTCGAGCGCAATGGCAATATCTCGATCATCAAACGACAGAATAGAGCAAGGTTGAGAACGCTCGGTGTTGATCGCAGGTGGCAACACTCGTCCGCAGTCGCACCAAAGCTAACAACGCCTGAGATCAGGAAGATCCATGTAGCAGGTCGTGCAAGCTCCGGAGAAGGGTCTCCGCCGTATAGGGTTTCGGCAGGAAATGTTTTATGCCGGCGGCGGCGAGCTCGGACTCATTAGTCAGGGAGTTGGAGCCGCTGGCGACGATGATGCGGACGTCTGGGTTGAGCCGCAACAGCACTCGGACCGTGGCCGTTCCGCCCATTATTGGCATCATCATGTCCGTCACCTGGCCTGAAACGACGATCGCCGTCAGCGTATCGCCTGTCTCGCGAAGGATTCGCAGCGTGCGCCGCGCGTCCAGCTTCGGCATTGAATAGTCGCAAAAGACCACGTCCCAATCGTGTGTGATGAGCGCGGCGCGAAGGGCTGCTTCATCCTCTACACGTTTCCACTCCGGTTCATATCCGCCGCGCCGCAATGCCTCGATCAGAGGCTGTGTGTCGTCGTCTGAAGCAGCAACCAGGAGAGCTCTCAGTAACATCGGCTCAGATTT
Source organism: Chthoniobacteraceae bacterium (assembly GCA_036388395.1). Taxonomy (GTDB): domain Bacteria; phylum Verrucomicrobiota; class Verrucomicrobiia; order Chthoniobacterales; family Chthoniobacteraceae; genus DASVRY01. The sequence goes on along the minus strand of DASVRY010000125.1, from coordinate 3,246 downwards.
CGTCAGTCATGTGGCACCAAAAATTTGGCACCTCGCCTTCACACGCGCCGGAGCTTTGTGGATGATCCGGCTTCGCTCCGACTCAGTCAACCACACGTTTATGAGATAGCCTTCCGGATGCTTTCGATCGCAGCTAACAAAACGGCTTCGCAGATTGGGTACAGCACCACCGCAGGGGCGAACGACAGCAGCTCCAAGTCTTGCTGTAACAGGCCGCTGAACGAGGCGCCATCGACTGAATCCGTGCGGGGCAGCCTCGGGAGTTCCTTTCCCCACCGCGATCTGCCCACCGGAAACGGATTGCCGGGAGTGCCCCGGGCGCGATTCGACTCATGAAGAATGGCGCGAGCTGTCTACGCGGGAAGACGACCGACTTTCAGAGGGCAGATGTTTCGCAAGGGCGGGTCTTCAGGCGGGTAGCGCCGCGCAGCTGCTCCGCGGTTTCGGCGAGCTTCGCACCTCTTGGCCAGATCCTTCAGTTCCTCGTGATTCGGGAAGTTTTTCGCGGACGGAGGATTACCTAAGCTGCGGCAGAGCAACAGATCCTGACGCTGACAACGCGTGTGCTTGGTGAAACTCAAGCACACATGGAGAGGAGGTTGCCGGAAGTAAGGCAATTTCGCGCGTGGTGAGGGAGAACTGACAGGCGCTGCTTTCACGAGACTGGATCAAAAAATAAGCGGCAGCCTCACTCTGAAAAGCTGCTACGAGAGCCCCGATCGGCAATCGCCATCAATTGTAAAGCGATGGAACTGCTCTCCTTTTCTCGGCAGTTTTCTACGGTCACACGCAATTTTGGCGTAAAACAGCGAAAGGCTCTGCAAACGGCGATCGACCGGAGAGTGAGTATTCATCAGCATTCGCGGCGTTTTGCAAAGTTGTGAAAAATTGCGCAAAATCCCTGTATTGAATTATGAGTCGCCTGCTCTAACCATTGAGCTACAGCCCCTTTTGTTTGCCTACCGAAGCTCTACCGCAAGCGGTGGCGTTTGGCCATAGGAAGAGAGCGCCGATGAGAGGAGGAGGAGAACGCCGAACGCCGAACGCCCAACGCTGAACTGCGAACGTCGAAGTAGGAACAGTGCGTCGAATGACGTGAGCTGATTAGAGCGCGACCGATTTACCGGCTCCCCCTACGCTTCGCTCCGGCGTTTTTGTGGTTTTGCAACGCTGCCTCGCGCGGCATCGTGCGGCATGTCTCTTGGAAAGATCGCCATCATCGGCTCCGGTGCCGTCGGATCGTACTACGGCGGAATGCTCGCGCACGCCGGCGAGGACGTGCATTTCCTTCTCCGCTCGGATCTCGACGCAGTTCAGGAGAAGGGGCTGACGATCCAGACCCGCGGCCAGACGGTGCACCTGGCCAAAGTAGCGGCTTATGGTTCAACGTCGGAGATCGGCGCGTGCGACCTGGTGATCATTGCCCTGAAAGCTACGGCGAATCAGGCTCTCGAAGAGCTGCTCCCGCCACTGATCGGACCAGAGACCGCTCTGCTCACGCTCCAGAACGGCCTCGGCAATGAGGAGTTCCTCGCCGAGCGCTGGGGTGCCGAACGCGTGATGGGGGCACTCTGCTTTGTCTGCCTGAATCGGACCGAGCCCGGCGTAATCGCTCATCTGGATCACGGTTCGATTTCCGTTGGTGAATTCGGACGGCCAGTTTCCGGGCGTGTCGAGGCCGTCACGGCAGCGCTGCAAGGCGCAGGGATCGAGACGCGCGCAGTGGAGAATCTTGCGCAGGAACACTGGCGCAAGCTGCTCTGGAATATTCCTTTCAATGGCCTCTCGATCGCAGGCGGCAGAGTGACGGTCGCCGACATCCTTGCCGACGAAGGTCTGCGAAAGCTCGCCCGCGGCTTGATGAGCGAAGGTCTCGATGCGGCCCGCCGGCTCGGCTTTGATATTCCCGACAGCTTTGCCGACTTTCAGATCGAACGGAGCTGGAGCATGGGCTCGTATCGCCCTTCGAGCCTGATCGACTGGGAACTCGGCCGGCCAGTGGAGGTGGAGGCGATCTGGGGTGAACCGTGGCGCCGGGGCGTGGCCGCAGGAGCGACGATGCACCGACTGGAGATGCTTTACCGAATCCTCGAGCGAGCGACTGCGGTGCCCTGACTTCTCTGCTCGCCTGCCGGTATGCCGGCACGCAGCATTTCCGGAAAGCCCATGCCTTTGTCCATCAGTCACGCCGACGCCTTCTCCACACAGGTCGCCGAGTTGCAGCCGCAGTGGGCCATGGTACTCGGTTCAGGCTTGGCGCCACTCCTCGAAGAGGTGGAGATCGCCGCGACGCTGAGCTACGAAGAAGTGCCGGGGCTACCGCCGTCGCGCGTGCCCGGACACGCCGGTCGGTTTGTGCTCGGGCGACTCGCGGGTGTCCCAGTGATCGTCGCGCAGGGCCGGGTGCATCTCTACGAGGGGTATTCAGCAAAGGAGGTGACTGGTGGGATCCGGCAGATGATCACCTGGGGTGCTCGCCGGGTGTTGCTCACCAATGCCGCAGGCACGCTGCATCCGAAGTTCCTGCCTGGCGAGTGGATGATGCTGAACGATCACCTGAATCTCACCGGCACGACTCCGCTGCTTGGAGGCGCGAACTTCATTGACATGACGACGACGTATGCGCCGGCGATGCGCGCGCATTTCAGCTCTGCTGCAGCAGCGGAAGCGACCCCGCTGCACGAGGGCGTGTATGCTGGTCTGCTCGGTCCGCAGTACGAGACACCGGCGGAAGTGCGGATGCTTCGGACCCTTGGAGCCGATGCTGTGGGAATGTCCACGGTGCTCGAGGCGATTCAGGCCCGGGCGCTCGGTGCGGAAGTCGTGGCGTTTTCGTGCCTCACAAACTGGGCAGCAGGAATCGGTGCGGGTGCTCTTCATCACGAGGAGGTGTTGATCACCGGCCGGGAAGCGACTGCCGCCTTCCAGCGGCTGATCCGCCGAGCACTCCCGGCTGCGGCGTAGAGCGCGTTCGGCGTTCGGCGTTCGGCGTTCGGCGTTCGGCGTTCGGCGTTCGGCGTTCGGCGTTCGGCGTTCGGCGTTCGGCGTTCGGCGTTCGGCGTTTCGCGGCCAGAAAGGAAGGCTCGACGCACCTTGATGATAAGTTTCTTCGCCCTTCCCCTAATAACCTGTGTCGCTGATCCGTGGTCGCAGTAAGAACCATCACCTGTGGACGCACCCGACCTTCTCCCCGCACTGCTCGCCCGCTATGAGCGCCCACTTGTCCGTTACGCGCTGAGCATCGTT
>DASVRY010000124.1:0-2559 GCA_036388395.1 Chthoniobacteraceae bacterium | reverse complement strand
ACGGGCTCGAAAGCTCCGCCTTCCACCCATTGCAGACGTTTGGCACGAGGCTACTTGAATCCTCGACGGACGTTCAACGTGGATCGTTCGAAGCCAGCCGCACTGCTTGAGTGGCAGCATTGGGGTAGTGGGGACCGGTGGCCCCGGCTGGTCCGTGTGTTGCGCCTTGTACACCCTTGCTCGACCGACGCCGCGCATCTTCGGCTATCTCCTCCCTGAACCGCAGAGAAGGTATCGCACCGGCGCCAACGGTGGGACAGCACCTCCTCACAAACTGTACTCTTTCCGCTGGACACGCCGCCAATATCGCGTCTGGCGTGAGCGCTGCCAAACGCCGTTGGAGCCCGGCGCACCCTCGATCCGCCCTAAGTCGTTATTGGCGATCACCTGCGCGCCAAGCCCGAGCGCCTCCAGCTGGCTCGCCTGGTCCGCCGACGATAACACAAGTCATGGCGTCCATGTTTAGGTCACGCTCACCATATTTCCGCACGATCTTTTTCACTGCGGACCATTGCATCTCCTCGCTTGCACCCAAAGGCGGCTGCAAACTGCGGCATGTTCGAGAGCGGGCCCAACACGCGTAGCTTCGGAGGCGCGTGCTCATCCGTCCTCAGCATCGTGCGCAGGTGCTCCGGACGAATGTTGGCTCGCCAGTTTTGGGCCCAAGAAATGAAGAAGCGCTGCTCAGGCGTAAAGCCGTCGATCTTGTAGCGGGGCTTGCCAACTAAGGCTTTCTGGAGGGCGTGGAATGCAAAGGTGAGGCCTCCCAGATCGGCGATGTTCTCGCTCAGCGTCAATGCTCCGTCCGCACGCCCGCCGTCAGGCAAAGCGTAGCTGTTGAACTGCATGACTAGTTTCTGCGCCCGCTCATCGAAGCGCGTTGCGTCTTGCGGTGTCCACCAGTCTCGTAGGTTTCCCTGTGAGTCGAACTTCCGGCCGATGGTGTCGAAGCCATGCGTTATTTCGTGTGCCACGGTCGCTCCAAGTGCTCCATAGTTTACGGCGTCATCTGCGGCGGGATCGAAGAACGGTGACTGAAATTTCGCGGCCGGATACAGAAAGTAATTATACTCGTCATAGAACACTCCGCTGGCCGTTTGCGGGAGCTGCGTCCAAAGCTCGCGATCCATCGTCCTGCCGACAAGTTGAGCCTGCCGGCGCAGCTCAAAACCGGCCGCGCGCTGGAGATTCTCGATGAACGGCTCATCACGGACTTCTAGACTCGAATAGTCGATCCACCGGGAGGGGGCGCCTACGTAATACTCCATAGCGTCGAGCTTTTCTAAAGCCGCTTCGCGCAACGCGGAACTGCCCCATCCCAAGGTTGCAAGTCGCTCCCGCGCAGCAGCTTTTATGTTGGCTATCATCTCGATGGCACGCTTGCGGGATTGAGGAGTGAATACGCGCTCCGCGTAGACTCGGCCCAAAGCGTGCCCCATCAGCCTGTTGGTAACATCGATGCACTCTTCGACACGCGGCGGCTCAGCACGGGCGCCGGTGAGGAGCGAACGAAATTTAAATGCCTCCCTTTGGTAAGCGCCGCCCAGCCACGGAGCTGCAGAAGACAGTTTCCTCCATTTCAGATAGGCTCGCCAAGTCTCCATTGGCGCCTCCGCCAGCAGCTTGCTCGCCGTGCGAAAGTACTCTGGCTGAGCTAAATTGATTTTTTGCGCGCCTGGCGCCCCAACCGCTTCCAGGTAGTTGGAAAAGTGAAATGCTGGAGCGATCGCAGCCGCTTCGGTCAGAGTTTTGGGGTTGTAGGTCCCATCTGGGTCACGCATCTGAGTGGGAGTAAAGGAGGCCGCCGCAAGCGCAGTCTCCATTTCGAGAACTCTCGCTGCGTCCGCTGCAGCTTCTGCTGGGGTGGCTCCGGCCACCGAGAGCAGTCGGGCCACGTGCGCGCGCAGTGCCTCCCGCAGCCGAACCGCTTCCGGGTCCTTGGCCGAGTAGCTTGCCGGATCGGGTAAGGTCAGGCTCCCTTGCTGGAAAAGAGCGATGTTAGTGCGGCTGTCGCGCCGATCGGCCTGAGCCGTGAAACGGAACAGGGCCCTGACGCCCTGTAGGTGCAAGCGTGTTATTTCGTTCTGCAGCTCTGCGCGGTCGGTGAGCGCGGTAATCTGAAGCAGATCGGATGCAACCTTGCCAAATCCCTCCTTGGCAGCGGCATCCCCAGCCATGCAGGTCGTATAGAAGGTTCCAAGCTTTGCGAATTCAGATTGCTCACCGCGTTTGGCGACGGCGGAGGCTTCGGCCAAGATCGCTACCAGCTCTCCGCGGGTGCGCGCATTCACTTCATCGTAGCTGCTCCAGCTGCTCCGAGCAGCGGGGATCGGGTTGCTATTGAGCCAACCGCCGTTCGCGTAATTATAAAAATCCTCGCATGGGTCACATTCCACATTCATATTGGCGCGGTCTATCGGGAGAGGCGGCGATCCTATCGCGGGTTGGGCCATCAAGAGCGCCGCCGCTGAGGCTCCGCAGACCACTGCCCGGTGCGCACCGGGCAAGGATGGCGACAGTCTCACAGCGCTCATTGGCTGCTGGTCCTGTTGGCCACAA
>DASVRY010000123.1:0-6110 GCA_036388395.1 Chthoniobacteraceae bacterium | reverse complement strand
CGGAGCAGCTAATCGCGAGCAACACGGTCATGTGACTCAGTCTCATAGAGTTCAGTTGTTCGGAGAGCACTCTGGCTTCTCTTTTTCGAAGAGTTGCTCAGCGAGGATCAGAGCCACATCGCGCTGAGTCTCGGCGCTCTCTCTTAGCGAACGAATTATAGCGAGTGTCTCTCGCAGCTTGTCGGGATCGGTTGTGCTAAGTAGCGCCTCGAAAAGCTCGTCCGACTTGGCAGCCGAAAGATAGGCTTCATGCAAGCGACTGGTGATCTGGGCGCGCTCGCTCTGTGAGTAGCCGTCAATCCATTTACGAGCCTGCTTCGCCGCCTGCTCTGCCGCGACCTTTGCGGCTTCTTCATCCGCACTGGTTGCGAACCTAAAGCCGTCCCACGCCTTCGATGTGCCGATGTCCGCTTTGATCTGCTCCTCGACTGTGCTCCAGAACAGTGGGTCCGTTTTGCGCTGCTTCTCGGTCTGTGACCAGTAGCCGCTGACGTTCTGCCAGTAGCCGCATAGCTTGCATCGATGCGCAGGTTGCTCCGGTAAAAAGAACATCGCCGTTTGCAGATACCAAGGGGCGAACTGATGCTCACCGTCTTTGCATTGCTCAGCCGCGCTTGCCGTGAGGACAAAGGTGAGGAGGATTAAGAGGATATGTTTCATATTTAGTTAGATTGTGGTTGTGAAAATAAGAGGCGGAACAGCCAGGCGACCACGCGGTCGAGGAGGCGCAGCGTCTGGGGCGGACGCGGGGCGGGATCTCGCTCCTGGAATACCGGGAGCCGTTGGCGAGACGCCCAGCGGCGATCGGCCAGCTCCTGTGCGGCCCGTGCAGCCACGCGCGCATTAAGACTCGCCTCCAGGCAGTAGAGGTCGACCTCACTGACCTTCCACCACTCGTTCGGTTTGGGTGGTTTGACCTTGGTGATCATGTCGCGGGAAAATGGTTGCGGCGGCGAAAGCCATCGGTGCCGCACACGCGCTCCATGCCGGCAACTTCACGCTGCTGCTCGATGCACGCCCAGCAAGGGCCGTCTGGTGAACGGTAGTGCAGACCAGACTCGCAACGGGTCCAGCGCCGCTCGTCCTTCTTCGCGCTCTTCGTGCCTTGGTGGTTATTCATCGGTGTCGAGACCTGTAATCTCCAGGAGCTGCTGCTCGGCTACACAGAGGTGCTCCGCGCAGTCGCCGCAGAGCGGGCCTTGCTCGTCATCCGCGACGACGGCCTGCTCATCGCGGCAGATCGTGCAGTGGTCGATCAGATCGGCGGCCGTGGCGTTCACCGTTTAGCCCTCCTGAAATTGCGATTAGCTGCTGCTCGGCTAGACAACGATGGTCGGCGCAGTCGCCATAGACTCGCCCGTGCTGCGTTCCCTTTCAGGCGACGTTCTTCTGCCTGGAATCGATTGAAGTGCTCAAGCATGTGACGGTCGCCTTCCAAGCGCCGATACTCATCCTCGGCGTGAACCTTTAGAAGAATGTCACCCTCTCTCCTTGCCTTGTCGGCAGCCGCGCGGAGCGTGGCGATGCTTAAGGTGACGGCCGCATAAAGCTCCGGAGTGAAGTCCTTCGGGTTGATCATGCGGCCCTCCTTTCCAGCTCCAGGATGCCTTCGAGGCCGAAATCTTTAAGGACTGCTTTTAGCTCCGTCTCCTGATGCTTGTAGGCTTCGAGGCCGAGCTGGATCCGGCGGTGCCTTAACACGATCTCGTCTGCATCGGTAGTTACCCAAAAGCCGGCGCCAGGTTTCGAGTTCAGCAGGCCGCCCGCTGCCCGGCTGATCTCCTTATAGTCTGTGGAGATCACGCGGCGGACGTGGCGCTCAGGCCGTCCCAGCTCTTCGGCAAGGGCAGGCGCGCTGATGGCGTTCTCCTGACCGATACAGGCGCGAAGTCTCACAGCGATCTCAAATGCGAAGGGGCTCATGCAACCTCCTCTCCGACTGTTGCGAGCAGCCCTTCGCTTGCCTCGCAGACCACGTAGAAGTGGTTGAAGGCATCCGCTGGAATGGCTGCCTTAAGGTGCTGTTTTGCAGCCCTCGTCGCGGCAGGCGTCGAGATCGCGACGACGAGGCTAAGTCTCGTCCCGATCTCAATACCTCGCGGATTTGGGATGCGGAAAGTGCAGGAGGCTGCGTAAAGCTTCAGTCGCTTGGGCCGTGACCGGCGTGACCGTGCGCTTCGCGGGACATCCCTCACGAAGTGACGGTAGATCATCACATGAGGCGCGATGTGCAGCGCAGCGTTCGCCCGCTGATCTGGTGCGGTATAGCCGAGGAGGTTCATCACGCGGCCCTCCGGAGTTTCACGACCTTGCCGCCGCTCTTCGCGAGCTGCTCCAGGCGAGTGCCGCGTGCCTGCTCGGCCTGCGCCGTCTCCAGCATTTTGAGATCCACCGGCCGGTCCTGCTCGGCGGCCATGAAGCGCACCCGCTCGATGGTTTTCACCATCGCACCGCAGAAGCCTTCGCTGCTCGCCGCTTGCTCGACTAGCTTGGCGATCAGAGCGTCCGCAAAGTCCGGCGCGTGATGCCTGGCGACGGCTTCCAGGTCTTCGCGTTCCATGGTGTCCGCAAGATGCGAGCGATGCACCCGGCCATCCCATTGTCCTGGCGCCCAGCGTGGGTTGTTATCCATCGCTGCAGCCAGCGCTTCGGTATATTGAGGCGTGGCCAGGATGATCACCGAGACGCCGTGCCGCTCCCAAAGGTCGCGAAGGAACTCGATGCGCGAGGGCGGCGACTTGAGATCGGTCGGCCAGAGCCGGTGACCTTCGTCGACGAACAGGAGTTTGATGCGGCGGGCACCGAAGCAGCCCTCGATCTTCGGTCGAAGCTGCGTGTTCTTCAGGCCGGTGCTGCCGACTCCGATACCGCAAGCGCGGCCGAGTTCGGTCAGAAAGTCCTTCTCGGTGCCTGCGCCTGGGCAGTGTAGCCAAACCGCCTGGTCGAGCCTCCTCAGGTATTCCGGCTTCGCGCAGTCCGTCTTGCCCATGCGCGTCTTACCGACGATCTCAACGATCTGCGCCTTGTCCTTCGTGGCGAATTTCACCGCGTTGGCGATCTTCCGCTTCACCTTCGTGTTCGCGAGGGTCGGGATCGTGGCCTCAAACTTCGCGCGGAGTACTTCGACCTGGCGAACGAAGCGCTCCAGATCTGCGTCGGGATCGGTGAGCGCGCGGCGGATCTCCGCTTTCTCCATGTCGAGTTCCTCGCCGAGTGCGTCGGCAGTGAGATCCTGGAGGTGCGCGTAGTTCGTGAGCCAGAGCATGGCGGCCCGCTCAGTATCGGAGCGGACGCGCGCCACCTGGGCGACGATGTTCAAGCCGACCTTGATCCCCATTAGCTTCGAGCTGGCGAGGCGGGCGGTGTTGCTAGGTTCTGCGCCGTCTGGCGCTTTGCGAGTGTTACTCATGGTGCGGGTGAGTTAGTTAGGTTTGGGGTGAGTTGAGAGGGGTGATAAACCGCGAAGACGCGAAGCGCTCGAAGGGGTGGAACGTCATAGCCAGCACCTCACTACTGCTCCGATCGCGAGTGCGATGGCCGGGAGCGTGAATCCAAATGAGATCACCCTGAGCAGTTTTCCCGACTCGCTTTGGTCGCTCTTCAGCGTTGGCTGATACTGCGCAGTGAGAAAGCTCACGACACACAACAACCCGAGGGCTTCGGCGATTCCGAGCGGCTTAGCGCCAAAGGTCGTCACGATGAACCACCCCCAGAGAATGCTCAGCACATAGCCACGCCAGAGGCTGAGGAGCGCGATCGCGCAGATCGCACCGAAAAACTTAGCGAGGAGTTCAGCAACTGACTCGCCCTTCGCGTCTTCGCGGCTATATAAGTCTATGCTCATGGTCTAAAACTCGTTGTCCTGGGCGGCTTCGAACTGGAGGCCAGCTGCATAGGCAGGTGCGGCTTCGGCTTGCTGCGCGGCGCGGCTTTGGCCTTCGCCGGCCTTCGCGGCGATGACCAGGTCACTGGCCGGCGCTTCGTCCTCGAAGCGATGCACGGCGAGCGCCATGCCCTGCGATGCACCTTCCAGCTCCCGCTGCTCCTGGAGCGCCCGGGCAAGGTGGGTCGGGAGAACTCCGCGAGACGCATGGAGCAGTTCGGCCTGGGCGCGGGCGAGGTCACGCTTGGCCACTGCAGTGGCACTGTTCATCTCGTCGATGTCTGTCCGATCTGCCGGGCCTTCGAGCGGTAGCGTGTCGAGGTAGCGGCCTTCCATGCCGGGCTTCCACGCATCGGCCGTGACATCCCCGATCAGGTGGATCTCCGGCGTCCAGTCGTCTGTCTCCGGATTCCAGCGCCGGAGCGTCTCTTCATCGATCAGCGCCACGAGCTTCCGCTTCTGCGTGGCGAGCCGCTTCACTTCTTCGATCACTGGCGAATGTTCGCGGTAGAAGTTGAGGTTCTTCCAAGGGTGGCAGGAGATCGTCACTCCCTGCGGGGTGACCATCACGGCCCGCCCACGCCAGCGCAGGAGTGCGGCGGCATCTTCGGCGCGGATCGCTTCGAAGCGTGCTGCAGCGGAGAGCACAGCCGCGCGCTCGTTCGGGCTTTCGCGCCGAGTGATTAGCCGCCCAGTCTGCGGGCACTGTACTTCCATCTGCGCGAAACCCTCTGCGCGAGAGGGCAAGCCGTTATAGAAAGCGACGGCCTCACGGATTGCATCCCGCGCCCAGCGCACCGGCTTCAGCCGCCGATCGCCATCCGTGAACTCCACCTTCTGATTGCGCGCGGCATTAACGTCGCCCGTCTCGATATAGTTGAGCACGCGGGCGCACAGCTCGCTGCGCACGCTCTCCTGGATCTGGGAGCCGTTCGTGTATTCCAGCAAGCCGGCCTTCCGGTTCTTGCCGACCAGGCCGAGCTGCGCGGGCTGGCGGCGGTAGTCGCCACCGCGTTGCCCAGCGATGTGCTCCAGGCGGAAAGCGAGCGTCCGCATGAACGACTCGATGTGCGACTTGCCCATCCAGTGACCGCTCGCCTGCTGGAAGAAATCGGCGGCGTTGTTGCGCCCGCCTTCCATACTCGTGCGGTGGATCTCGATCCGTCCCCGCCAGAGGCTCTTGAGAAGGGTTTCGGTCGCAGCCGAACACGCCACCGCGCCGCGCTCGAATTTCAGATGGATGGGATAGCCAACCGGGAGACCAGTCTTTGCCAGCACCTGGGAGAGCAGCGCCCAGACATCCTCGGCCATCAAGGCTTCGCTCTCCTTCACGATATAGCCAAGGATCTGGCGCGAGGCTCCATCCATCAGCACGTAGGCTTTCAGCTCCACAGGGAAGCCGGTGCGGTCGCTCGCGGCGATGATGTCGATCCGCGTATCGTCGAGGAGTAGATACTCGCAGCGCCGGAGATTCGTGGCCGTGGTGTGGACGTAGCGCACGCACTCGCGGCTGACGCGTGCTTTGCCATGGCTGCCGAGGCGCCGCGCGGCGGTGCTCGGAGCGAATGGGCGCAACTGCTCAAAGGTGAACGGGAACGGCGCATCGCTCTCGCGCACGCCCAGCCCCTTGATCTCCCGCTCAGCCAGCCAATCCAGCACGAGCGAGCTATACGCGCCCTGCAGGTGCTCACAGGTGGTGCAGCGGCGTTCCCACTCGGCCTTGAACTCGTCGCAAAGGCCCAGCTTGTAGTCGAGCCGCGCACGCACGTGGTCACAACTCTTCCCGTCGCAATAGGCCACATCGGGCGCGTGGTCGAAGCCGCCGCGCTTCTCAATCGTCTTCTCCCAACGGCGCACCCACTTTTCAGTGCAGGCTTCACCGAACTGTCGGAGATGCTCCTGGATGGCCAGCTCCTTGGCGCGTTCCTTGATTATCCCGAGCGCCACCGCCTTGTAGTAGACCTCCATCACCAGCCGGCGCTTGGTCGCCGTCTCACGCGCGGTGGGTGGATAGCTAAGCCATGGCCGATCTGGCACCCAGCGGGTCTCGACGCGCTGCATGTCGAGTAGCTCAGTGAAGCTGCGAGCCTGGTTGCGCATGCGCAGCGCATCCAGCTCGTAGCGGTAGTCTTCAGGCAGCCTACCAAACGGGAAGACTTGCCGGAGCTGGCCGTCGATCCCGCGCATCTCGGCCGCGCCGCTGCAGCGCTTGCGGATGATCTGTGTA
>DASVRY010000122.1:0-14546 GCA_036388395.1 Chthoniobacteraceae bacterium | reverse complement strand
AGGTCGGCGCGAAACTCTCCGAGCCAGGTGGCGATCTCCCGCTCTTGCTCCGGTGGATCGAAAAAGACGAGCACGTCAGCGTCAGTGGGCAGCCGGGCAAACACGTGTGCGACCAACTGCCGGTAAATTTGCGCCGCTTGATCCGCTCCAAGGGTCGCCGCGAGGCGGGTCTTCACCCGCCCGGGAGTCGGATACTTCGCAAAGACAAGGATCGCTTGCTCGTGTCGCAACGGCATCGGGATTTACCGGCTCGTTGCTCAGCTTTCCAGAACCAGTGCCGCGTTGCCAATGATCCCGGCATCGTTCCCGAGAGTCGCTGGCAGAATCCGCAGTTGCTCGTGGAAAACCGCATGCGTGCGGGCGCAGATCGTCCGCCGGATTGGCTCGAACAACAGCTCGCCTGCGCGTGCCACGCCGCCACCGATCACGATTGTATCTGGATTCAAGACCCAGATCACGCTGGCCAGAGCCGCGCCGATCTCGGTGCCGACTGCTTCCCACAAGCTCAGCGCGATCGGGTCACCCTCGCCTGCAGCCTGCGCCAACTCGGCCGGCGTGCAGCGCACATCGGGCCGCCCAGCCGCCAGGTAGAGCGCCGCCGCGCGCGCAGAGATCTCGTTGTTTCCGACATACTCCTCGATTGCGCCGTTGTTTCCGAAAGGTCCCGGGCGTCCGCGGTAATCGATGCTCAGGTGCCCGATCTCGCCGGCACCGAGTTGTGCGCCGCGATAAAGGCGGCCGTCGAGGATCAGCGCTCCGCCGACGCCAGTGCCCAGCGTGATGCAGATGATGTGGCGCCCGTCGCGCGCCGCTCCGTATTTCCATTCCCCGTAAGCCATGGCGTTCGCGTCGTTTTCGATTATCGCGCGGAGGCCGGTGCGGGCGACGAGCAGATCGCGCAAAGGGACGTCGATCCAGCCGGGGACGTTGGTCAGTTCATGAACGACGCCGTTGAGGCTATCCGTGACGCCTGGCAGCCCGATACCGACACCGACCACATCGGGGCGCGAACCGCGCAGCTCGGCCACGGTCTCGACGAGCGCATCGATGATCGCCGCGGGGCCGCTGCACTTCTGCGTATCGATCGGGGTGCCGCGCTGCACGATCTCGCCGCCGAGAACGAGGCCGGATTTGATACTGGTGCCGCCAAAGTCGATGCCGATCGCGTGTTGCATGTGGTGAAAGTCAGCAGTGTGGACGGCCGCACCGCCGCGCGAAAGACACAAAAAAACAGCCAGGCGGAGCGGTAGAGGTTCACCACGGAGGACACGGAGAGCACGGAGGGGGAAAGAGGCTGGGTACGACGGGAGGGTTATTAACCGCGAAGACGCGAAGAGCGCGAAGGCCGAGGAGGGAAATCGCCGCGAACGCAGCGGGCGCGGCGGTCTCTCTTACCTGCTTCGCGCCCTTCGCGTCTTCGCGGTGACTTCCTTCCCTCCTCCGTGTTCTCCGTGTTCTCCGTGTTCTCCGTGTTCTCCGTGTTCTCCGTGGTAAGAGAAGGCTCAGAGGTTCAAGCCGCCAATGATCCGAAGTCCTTCCAGGGTCAGTCCGGGTTCGACCGAGTGAATCTCCGGCAGGCCCGCCGCGATCAGCTCTGCGTAGCCACCCGTCGCGATGATCTTTGGCTTTTTTCCCGGCCCGAGTTCGCGGGTAATCTGATTGAGGATCTCGCGCACCAGCCCGCGATAGCCATATACCGCGCCCGCAAGCATTGCGTGGCGGGTCGATTTGCCGATCGCGCTCGGCGGCTCGAGCAGGCTGATCTTTGGGAGCAGCGCTGTGCGTTGGTGTAGGTAGTCAGTCATCGCCTCGAGCCCAGGGGCGATTACCCCGCCGACGTAGTTTTTTTCACGAGAAATGATATCGAAGCTGACGGCGGTGCCGAAATCCACGACGACGGCGGGCGCGCCGAAGAGCGCGGCAACACTCGCGGCGTTTGCCAGGCGATCCGCGCCGATCGTCGCGGGGCGCGGGTAATCGATGCCCACTCCGAGCTGTACCGTCGCGCTCACGCGCAGGACCTTCACGCCTCTAAGGTGCGTCTCGATGATTGCTCCTTTCTCCGGGACTACGCTCGAGAGGACTGCTGCCTCAAAGCGCCAGCCGCGCAACGTCTTCGTCAAGGCCTCGGGAGAAACCTCCCGTGTCGGCAACTTGCGCGCCCGAAGCACGGCGGTGCGGCTCGAGAGAGCGAATTTCGTGAAGGAGTTACTGTTGTCGATGAGCAGCAACTCCGCGCAGGCGGTGGGCATGCGGAGAGTAGAACGGAAGACAGCGGAAGGAGGAAGTCAGGAGCGCGCGCAGCACTTCGCCCTTTTCACGCAGCCAATCCGCAGGCCTACTTCGCGCATGCATCTCCTGCGGCGCCCTCGACGACTGCGCTCCTCCGCGGCTCTGCGCAATCTCGTGCGCGAGACTTCGCTGCGCATGACCGATTTCGTGCTCCCGCTTTTCGTCAGCGAGAAAGTCACGGCGCCGGTCCCGGTGGCATCGATGCCCGGCGTGTTTCAGCTCTCCGAGGAAAGCCTCATCACCGAGGCTACCGCGGCCTACGACGCTGGCGTAACGGCGGTCCTGCTCTTCGGCATCCCTCGTGAGAAGGACGAGGTCGCGACCGAGGCCTACGCGGAAGACGGCGTGGTCCAGCGAGCGGTGCGCGCGCTGAAATACGAGCTGCCGGACCTCATCGTGATGACCGACGTGTGCCTCTGCGAATTCATGAGCCACGGGCACTGCGGCATCGCACACTTCGACGGAGACCACGTGCATGTGGAGAACGACGCCTCCGTGGAATTGCTCGTGCGCGCAGCCGTCTCACACGCCGCGGCTGGCGCCGATGTCGTCGCGCCAAGCGACATGATGGATGGTCGCGTCGGTGCGATCCGCGCGGGGCTCGACGACGCCGGTTTTCATGACACCGTGCTCATGAGCTACGCGGCAAAATTCGCTTCCGCATTTTATGGCCCATTCCGCGACGCGGCGGAAAGCGCTCCCGCGGCCGGCGACCGCCGTAGCTATCAGATGGACGCCGGGAATGCACTGGAAGCACTGCGAGAAGTGGCGCTCGATATAGAGGAAGGCGCAGACATCGTGATGGTGAAGCCAGGGCTGCCTTACCTGGATTTAGTGTGGCGGGTAAAGGAGCGCTTCGGCCTCCCAACCGCTGTCTATAATGTGAGCGGCGAGTATGCGATGATCAAAGCCGCCGCTGCGAATGGATGGCTCGATGAACGTGCCACCGTGCTCGAGCAGATGACCGCCTTCAAACGCGCGGGCGCAGATCTCATCATTACCTACTGGGCGCGGCAGCTCGCCGGATGGCTAGGTGAAAAGGTGTGATTAGAGATCGGTGCGCACGCATCGGTTCGAGCGCGCAGTGGCTACTTCCTAAATCTTACTTCCTACTTCCTACTTTTTAGATGTCTTCCCCTCGCTCCTTCTTTACCGAACTCGGACGAACTGTCTTCGCCCGCTGGAAGGCGGAGAATTTCTCCCACTCGCGCTTCTCCGAGATCGCCGTCGCTGCGCTTGAGGAGCGGCCTCCTGCGGAGCACGTCAGCGTCGCCGACCTTATCCGCGAATTCCTGCTCGACGATGAGCAGCCGTTCCAGACCAGCTCCGGATTCGGTCAGCCGGAACTCGTCGTTTACGATCATCCGCGTTTTTACATCCAGATCCTCTTCTGGCTGGAAGGCACGACCGACATCCACCAGCACATGTTCTCCGGCGCGTTCCATGTCCTCGCCGGGTCCAGCCTGCATGCGCGATTCGACTTCGAACAACCGCAACCGATTTCAGCGCATCTGCAGCTCGGGGATCTTCGCATGAAGGAAATGCACCTGCTCGAGACGGGCACCACCGTTCCGATCTTCTCAGGCAGCGGCTACATTCATTCGCTCTTCCACCTCGAGACGCCATCACTCACCGTCGTCGTGCGCACGCATACCGATCCCGGTGCAGGTCCGCAATTCACTTATCTACCGCCGCACGTTGCGCTCGATCCCTTCCACGACGACGCGCTCACCACGCGTCGCAAACAGCTCCTCGACGTGCTCGAGCGGACCGGCGACGCATCGTATCCCGAGCTCGTCGCGCAGATGATCGAGACGCTCGATTTCGAGCGCGGCTTCTTTGTCCTGCAGAACTGTCTCGGGCATCTGCGGAACCTCTCCGCGTGGGATGAAATCTGGAGCATTTTCCAGGAGCGACACGGCGCCCTTGCCGCGCGAGTGGGACCCACGCTCGATGAGATCATCTGGCGCGACACGCTTGTCGGTCTCCGCAGCACAGTGACAGACGCGGATCATCGCTTCTTCCTCGCGCTGCTCCTCAACGTCCATGAGCGCACACAACTCCTGGAGTTCGTCGAGCACCGGTTTCCCGAGGCCGATCCGGCGGAGACAATCGCTGGCTGGGTGGAGGAACTGGCGGAGGAATCCGAGCTCGGCACCTGGATACTCGACGCAGAATTCCCGGTCGCTGCTGGGGCCGAAGGTGAAGATCAACCGGCTGTTTTAGCTGCCGCGCTCCGGCACTTCCTGGCGGGCGATCCCGCGAACCCACCGCCTGAACTCGCGCAGCTTCCCGCCGGAGCACTGGTAGAAATCCGCACGATCTTCGCTCGGTCCGCCTTGCGGGCTCTGGTCGCGTGAAAGCTGATTGACCGCGAAGACGCGAAGGTTGGAAGAAAGTATCTGACCGAGGGCGCAGGAAGTGAACCGCGGCCAACGCTGGGGTCGCGGCGGTGGAAAGGGTTAGACACACCAAACGCTCTCATTTCCAGGGTAACGCGTGGCAGTTGATTTCCCGGGGAGCGCACTCTTCCCGAGTGCTGGTGCTGGCTTCCCGCCAGCACGGACTTCCCGCCCTTTGCCGCAACCGAGTGCAAGGTTCGTGGAAAGTTCGTTTCGGCGAGACGCGGAAACCAGCACTCGAGACGAGGGCGCTCCCCAGAAGGCGCCGTGTCCTCTCCCCTGCTCCGTGGCGTCCGTGCTCTCCGTGGTAAATTCCCTTTCCGAGCCTTCGCGAGCTTCGCCTCTTCGCGCTAATCTCCCTCCCGCGTCAGCGAAGAGCCGCGGTTATGGCCGCGCCCTTCCGAAGAGCACCCGGCAAGATTCGCTCCATAATGCGCTACGGACGTGTAGCTCAATTCACGCGAATCGATGATCATGATCCAACGCCTATGAAGATTTGCTTCGTCCAGCTCGAACGCACCGAACACGCCTACTTCGCCGGGCGCCTCTCCGAACACGAGATCACCTTTGTCGACAAACTTCGCGAGGTGCCGGAGGAAACCGAGATCGCCTCCGTCTTCATCGATGAACGAGTGACCGCCGAATTCCTCGCGCGGGTGCCCGCCTTGCGCATGATCACCACCCGGTCCCGCTCGGTGGACCACCTCGATCTCCCCGCATGCGCTGCCCGCCGAGTGGTCGTGTCTTCCGTGCCGTTCTCCGGAGAGACGACAGTCAGCGAGCACACCTTCGCCCTTATCCTCGCGCTCTCGAGGCGATTGCGTGAAGTCATGGCTCTGCCTCATGCGGGCCGCTTCTCCTATGAAGGCACCCGCGGGATGGAGCTCGCCGGCAAGACCTTGGGGATCATCGGCATGGGCTGCATTGGACGCCGGGTGGCAATGCTCGCAAATGCCTTTGAGATGAAGGTGATCGCCTACGACGTGGAGCCAGACCGCGACGCCGCGGAGACGCTGCACTTTAGCTATGTGCCGCTCCCGGAGTTGCTCGGGCAATCCGACGTGATCTCACTTCACGCGACATTGCGGCCGGAGACTTATCACATCCTGAACCGCGAAACACTCGCGCTTTGCCGCCCTGGCGTATTGCTGATCAACACAGCGCGCGGCGCACTGATCGAAACCGAAGCGCTCCGCGAGGCCCTCGACTCCGGGCAGATCGGCGGGGCCGGCCTCGACGTCTTGCAGGATGAGCGAATCCTCCGCCGCACCGCGTCCAAGATCATTGGGGACGAAATCGTGCAGCACTTGCGCTCGGATGCAGTCGCTCAGGAGGCACATGACACCGCCCGAGTCCGTGAACTGCAGGAAGTGATGCTTGGCGATGCCATCCTCGCGAAGATGAACGTCGTCTTCACCCCGCACGTCGCCTTCAATAGCATCGAAGCCTTCGAACGCCTCCAGGATGGCACGATCGAAAACATCCAATCCTTTGCCAGGGGAACGCCGGTCAATGTGGTTGGCTAGACTTGTCTGAACTCACTGGGCAGGAAAGCTCCCACGCGCCGGGAGTAAAGACATTGCCAGCGGGTAAGCGAATCGGTTAGTCGGTCACGTTCCGCATGACTTCCCCCCGTCATATCTCTGTGCGGCAGATTGCCGAGCAGGCTGGGGTTAGTCATGCGACTGTCTCGCTCGCGTTACGAGGATCCCCGCGTCTCTCCGCCGCCACTCGAGACCGCGTGTGTGCGGTCGCGCAGACGATGGGGTGGCGCCCGAACCCCGCGGTCGCCGCCTGGATGGCGCATCGGCGAAGCATCTCTCAACCTGGCCGAAGCGAAACCATCGCTTTCCTGAACTCCTGGCCGGATCTGAAAGAGTGGGCTCGGTATCCGTGGATGACGCGCTACGTCGACGGGGCGCGCGCCCGCGCGGAGGAGCTTGGCTACGGCTTCGATGAAATCCACTGCGCGAAGATGGGAATGGGAGCCCGCTTGCAGAAGATCCTCTTCTCCAGAGGCATTCGCGGCGTGATCGTCGGCTCCCAAGGTCCCAGCTCGCCGAAACCCGCCCTCGATTGGAGCCAACTCGCCACCGTCGCGCAGAGTTACACCACCAACGGGCTCAAGGCCTCTCGATCCCTAAACAATTATTACCTAAGCATGCGGACAGCCATGGCTGAACTGCGCGCCTTAGGCTATCGCCGGATCGGTTACGCCAGCCCCTTGGAGGTTGAGGGCCGAACTGATCAAGCGAGTCTCAGCGCCTACCTAGGTGTCCAGGCAGGATTGGACCCGGAGGAGCGCGTCTCCGTGCTCACCTGGAGCGGCAGCGATCGCAAGCCTCTCGCGAAGTGGCTGGAGCAGGAGAGACCCGACGCCTTGCTCCTGCACGATGTGCGGATCCGGACAACCTTGGCGGACCTTGGCGTCCGAGTTCCGGATGATCTTGGTCTTGCATGGCTTAGCCTTCATCCGGAATGGCAGATTGCGTTGCCAGAGTTCCAGGGGCTTGCCGGCATCGATCAACGCCTGGAGCGATGCGGCAGTGTCGCCGTCGATCTCCTCGTCTCGCGCCTGTCCCAGAATGAACTCGGACTTCCAGAGGAGCCGGTGCTTGCACTCACTGAGGGTGTCTGGATCCCTGGGCCGACGGTGAGAGCCGCTGGGACCGTGCCGGACGTGGTAAAGAAGAGGGCGCCTGCTGGTCGGCAGGCGCCCTCGAGAAGCTAAAGAAAGATTTAGTTGAACTACTTAGGCACGTCGGCGACGGAGACTCGCGACCCCAACCGTCGTTAAGCCAAGCAGCCCGAGTGTCGAAGGTTCTGGCACAGCGACGGCATCCCCAGTGATCGCCAGAAATGCGCGGTTATTTCCGTTGCCCCCAGTAGATTCGAACTCCAGTCGGTCCACGATTTTTCCGGTGAATCCGCTGAGGCTGAAATTATAATGCTGAAGGTTAACACCGTTACCACCGTTGGATTGTCCGTTGTTGCTATCCACCCGACCTACTCCGGAAGCCGCCGCTCCTGCTGAAGTCCCGCCATTTTGAAACCAATCCGGTAGGACCTGTCCATCGAAGGTTCCCCGGGCAAAACGTCCGCTGTTCTCGAAGTTAGCGATACCGTTGCTCGTGTTGGTGCCATCGGTGAAAAACACCACCATGCTGAAGTTAGATTGACCGCCCGCGGAAAGGGCAAGGATGGAGAGCTTGGTATACTGCAGCTGTTGAGATGGCGCAAATTGCCACGTACCAAACTTCGCCAGGTTATTCCCCTCGCCAACGACGAGAGCATTAAGCCCGGTGTATGGCTGCAGGGCAAATGTAGTGGCGTTATCGACCGCGCTTGTGATTGTCCGATTGCCAGGAAGACCAGTTCCTACATTCGCGGTACCCTCGGGGAAAAGGCCCCGTTCGTAGAGGGCGCTGGACTCATTGGTAAAGGTGCCGTTCCCGTTGCCCGTCGCTCCCGCTTCGTAGACGACGTCATGGGTGAAGCCGGTCGGGGTGATGTTGACCAGGACCGCTGAGGCATTGGGAGCGATGAGCGAGGCGATGCCGCAGGCAAGCACCGGTGCGTTCAAGCTGATGGGAATTTTCATGTGATGATTTGGAGGATGGATGCCCCTGATTCAGGTGGCGCTATCTGCATAAGGGAGCGCTGGTGGAGATGCAGCGGTTTTCCCCTTAAATGATGTTTTCCATGTTCAACAACTCGCCTGTCCCGGTCCCGACACTTGGAAGGTGTCTCGCGAGATCTGCCAATCAAGCGGGAACATGCTGCAATAGACACAAAAAGGGCGGCTCCGGAGAGCCGCCCTTTGAGGATACTAAACTAGTGAAGTGCCTACTTCGCCGCCGCTTTCAGCGCGTCGGCTTTGTCCGTGCGCTCCCAGGTGATGTCGGCGTCGTCTTTGCCGAAGTGACCGTAGTTCGTCGTCTTCGAGTAGATCGGGCGGAGCAAGTCGAGCTGCTCGACGATGTGGCGAGGCTTGAAGCTGAAGACTGCCTTCACCGCCGCTTCGATCTTCTCCTCGGCGATGGTCGCCGTGCCAAAGGTGTCGATGTGAATGCTCACCGGATCGGGATGCCCGATTGCATAGGCAAACTGCACTTCGCAGCGTGTCGCCAGCCCGGCAGCGACGATGTTCTTCGCCACCCAGCGGCCCATGTAAGCGGCCGAGCGATCGACCTTCGAAGGGTCCTTGCCCGAAAACGCGCCGCCGCCGTGCCGGCCCATGCCGCCGTAGGTATCGACGATGATCTTCCGACCCGTGAGGCCGGTGTCGCCCTGTGGCCCGCCGACAACGAAGCGGCCGGTGGGGTTGATGAGAAACTCGGTGTTGTTCGAGAGGAGCGCGGCCGGGATCTCCTTGCGGATTACTTCGGTGATCAGGAAGTCTTTGATCTCGCTGTGCTTCACGTCTTCGCTGTGTTGCGTGGAGATCACCACGTTCGAGATGCCGGCAACCTTGCCATCTTCGTAGATCACCGAGACCTGGCTCTTCGCATCCGGGCGCAGCCACTTCACGCGTCCGCTTTTGCGGATCTGCGTGAGCGAGCGGCCGAGGCGATGCGCAAACATGATTGGCGCTGGCATCAGCTCCGGCGTCTCGTCGCAAGCGTAGCCAAACATCAGCCCTTGATCGCCCGCGCCCTGCTCCGCGTGGCCTTTGCCTTCGGCCGCCGCTTCGTCGACGCCCTGCGCGATATCCGCCGACTGTGCGGTGAGGATGTTCTGCACAAAGATCCGGTCCGCGTGGAAGACGTCGTCGTCATTTACGTAACCAATCTCGCGCACGGCATCGCGAACGATCTGCACGTAGTCGAGCTTCGCCTCTGTGGTGATCTCACCGCCCACGATGGCGATGTTGCTCTTCACATAAGTCTCACACGCCACGCGGCTCTTCGCGTCCTGCACAAGGCAGGCGTCGAGCACCGCATCGGAGATCGTGTCGGCGACTTTGTCGGGGTGACCTTCACCAACGGATTCAGAGGAAAAAATATAGCGACGAGGCATGGCAGGAGAGGAATGGATTAACTGGGTGACCGGCCGACGTATCGACCAATCATGATGGAATGATTGGTTTCATGGACGGTCTGCCACGTCAACGCGAATTTCCTCCGAGGGAGTCTGCGGGACCGAGATGTTCAGGGTCCGCGAGCAGCAATCGCGAATCGCGCCCGCACCTGAATCCCAAACGATCGACGCTCGCCATTCCGTTCGTCTATTTGGTTCCGCGGCGAATCGCGAGATCCTGAGTCGTCCCCAGCGCCAGCTCCGCTTGCGGGGCAGTGGAGATTCCGAAGTTCAACTCCGCACCCGCTATTTCCACCGAGCCGTAAGTCCCCGCGATGATACGGAACGAGTCGGTGCCGCCTTCAGTGCCGGTCGCCGTGCCGCCGATGATGATCTTCACGATGCGGCTCAATGCGTCTGAACTGGGACCGTTGACCGTCGTATCGTCCACGGTTCCGTAGATGTTGTCTGCCCCGTTGTCGGTCGAAACGGCGATGCGGCTCGCGAGGAAATCGCCTCCGATCTCGATCTCGCCCACTTGCTGATCGGGGTTCACTCCGCCGCCAATCAGAAGGTCAGCATTTTGGAAATCGCCTCCCACTTCCAGGCTGCCGAGCGCCTCGGCGAGCGCGGGCGCTCCGGCGATGCTCAGGACCACGTGATCAGAGAGTGTTCCCACGATGCTTCCCTTCACCTTGATCGCGCCGACCACATCCGCCTCGACAAAGTTTTGGTAGCCGCCGTCCTCGCTCGCGAGGATCGAGTCCCCCACGATCAGCTTCCCGAGCGAATCGGCAGTGATCAGCGTGTGCGTCCCAGGCCCGCTGCCGCCGATGAGGTTTTCCGCGATCTTGATCGTCTCGATTGCTGCGCCGTGGATCGAGCCGGAGTTCTGCCCCGTCGAGCCCTTTTGCGTGTGGGCGATCTTTACCGAAGCGAGATCGCCGTCGACGACGATCGCGCCGGATCCATCTCCGCTGCTGCCGACAAGACTACCCTCAATGGTGATCGAGCCGACCGCAGCCTCGCCATGAATCACCCCGGAATGGTCGCCATTTCCCCCGAGAATGCTGCTCCCGATGGTGATCCGTCCGATTCCGCCCGCGGTGCTATTGTGGAGGCCGTCACGGATCGTGGCTGAGTAAGCCCCCGAACCCCCGAAAATGTTCTTGCCGATGGTGATCGAGCCGATTGACCCATCGGCGCCCGCCAGGCGGCCGCTAATGATTGCGCCACTCGCGTTGCCTTCGCTTGCAGCATTGTAGGAGCCGCCAAGCAGCGACTGACCGATCGTCACGCTGCCGATCTTCCCACCGACATTGAGCTGACCCGAACGCGCAGCCTCGCCTCCAAAAATCGACTCTCCGATCCTCACCGTCCCGACATCGCCCTGGGTGAAGATCGTTCCGGAATTCGCGACATCACCGCCCATGAGCGATCCTCCGATCTTGATCTTGCCGATCCTGCCATCGCTGGTGCCCAGGGTGTTCAGCACATTGAACTCGCCAAAAAGGTCGTGCTTCACCTTCAGCTTCCCAATCCCACCGGTGAGATCGCTACGCGTATCACCGCCCGCGGCCTGCGTACTCGTGCCAAATTCCGCGAGCGAATTGACCGTGAGCGACTTTACCGCCGGGGTTGCACTGTCGCCCGAGCCATTGCCCGCAGTGATCTGGCCGAGGTCACCGTCGATCTTGATCGTGCCCAGATCGACGCCGAACGCATCGATCGCCCCGACGTTCGCCGTGCCTCCGCCCATCCCGCCCCTTTCCGCCGTGAGCGTGATGCTCTTCCCGGCGGCTTTGGAGATATAGCCCATGTCGATGAGCTGCAGCGCCTGCGGACCGGTATCGCCGAAGGCTGTGTCGAAGCGCACAAACTTTTCGTTCACCTCGGCGGACATTGTGAGGACGACCTTGTCACCATCGATGTCCGTGTAGGCGATGCTTTTTCCGCCCGGCAGGATCGTCGCGGGAGCGATGCGGGATTCGAGCGTTTCGATGAGAGGAGAGGAATATTTCATTGGATTGGATTTGGGTTGATTGCGTTTTGAACAACCCGAGCATCCACGACGCAGCGGCACCTGAATATTGAACGAAGGGAGAAGCACGCGGCTCCTCCTCGGAAGCGAGCTACTCCTTTAGACGAAGCCGCCGTGGGCAAACCGCCGACGCGAAGCGCTTGCTGGTGCGACGCCCCGGGCAGATCCCGCCGCCCTCTCTCGCAGTCAGCCGAGCCGCTCGCGTCCGATCACCCTCCACCCTTCCACCTGCGCGCGGGAATGGATTGGCGTCTCCGTCAGCACCGTCCAGATTTCATCGCAAACAATCCTCGGCGGGAGCGGCACAGCTCGGGCAATTGTCTCGCGCGTCTCCCGATCAAGCGCCGCATAGATCAGGCTCAGGTGCGCGTGGAAATTGTAGTCGCTCTCCACATCCAGCCGAACTGCCGCCGTGAGCTCCTCCAACCCCGCTGATTCTTCAAATTCGACAAACACGCATTTCGTGAACGACTCCGTCTCCGCAAGGCGCGCCGGCTGCAGCGTCATCGTTCCGCAACCGCGCAAAACAGCCTGCAGTTTCCGGACATCATACCGCTCTCCATCATGCGCGAAAAGCGTCACATGAGGCACAAACGACGGCGCACCGTACTCCCGCGCAAGGCCGTCGATCGTCTCCTCCAAAAGCCGCTGACTTTCCCCACCCGGCACCAGCCAGTGACAGACCTTCATGCTTTTGTGCTGCATTGGATCAACGGCGGCTCCTCCGCGCCGAACCAGCCTTTCACCGCGTCCGCAATCATCGCCTCGAATCCTTTGTAAGTGGCACCTTGAGACGCGATCCCACCTCCGTCAGGCGCGTCCCAACCCGCTACAAAGCCACCTGTCTCCTCGCATGGTTCGATGGTGAAAGTGATCTTGCTCATGCTCTTCGAACTAATATCGAATCCCAGATCCAGACAAACAGACCCTGCAGAAGAAACGAGAAGTGCCCGTTATGGAGACGCTCCGGCAACGCTACACACAGCTCATCGCAAGATTCAGATAGCTGGCCGCAAGACTCGCAGCTTGTGATCTGTTAGTACAACAAAGCACCCGGCCCAAGACTCCGTTTCACCGCTGCTGAAGAGCTGCACGATGGTTCGGGTGAGGAGTCGTCGGCCGGGATTTCGCAGGCGCACCAGGAGGAGCCCGTTGTGCGTTCCGGGCGCGAACTGCCGCGTGTCAGAAAAATCTAAATCTTGAGTGATTAAGAACCGTCCGCACTCTTGCGCAGCTTGCCACACCTTGGGGTCGGATTCTCCTGCGAGTCCTTCCGATCTGACGCTATCGACCTTGTAGCCGAGACGCGTGAGTTCCAGGAGCAGTTCCTCCGGCAGATTCTCGTCGAGCTTCAGCTTCACGCCGCCGCCGGTATCGCAGGTATCGGTAGATCCTCCGCTGCTGACGCAGAGGCAAAGGCGATGACCGCACGGAGCGCATCTTCCGACACTGTAGGGAAGTCCGTGCGCATCTCCTGCAGAGTTGCCCCCTCTGCAAAGGAGGCAAGAAGCGTCCGGACGGTCACTCGCGTCCCCTTGATGACCAGTTCACCTCCGCAGACGTCTTTGCGACGCTGAAAGTAATCACCATAGTTAAACGTCATCAATGGAAACTACCGAAATCGTGGGGCGCAGCAAGAGAGCGGTAGCAAAGTTGGCCTGAGTGATAAGAACTGCGGGCGGCAGGACATTACCTGCCGCCCGCCTGGATTGCTGGTTAGCTAAGTTGCTTAGGCGTGAACCGTCGATGTAGTGCTCAGCGGCGATGGGCGGTGGCCCGACTTGCCGCCGATCCCAGCGGCAGCTGCTCCGAGGATCAGCGCGAGAGCGGCTCCGAAGGAACCCGCAGCTCCGCCCTCGGCGGCCTTTTCGCCGACTTCCTTCGCCTTCTGTTCAGCTTGCTGGCGCGCCTGTGGATCGTTTGCTGTGGCCTGCGCCTGTGCAGCGGCCTGATCGGCCTTCTGCTGCGCCTGGCTCTGCGCCTGATCGACCGCGCTCTGGACCTGTGGCGGCAGCTGTATTCCCGCGGGCATCTCGGCATTCGACGCCATCTTCGCGATCCCGGACGCACCGCTCACGAGCCGTCCAGCGGCTCCGCTCAGGAGCATGATCGTGATCAGCGTCACCGAAGCCCACGTGACGATGCCGTGGAGGAAGCCATTGAGGCTGCCCGCGAGCCGGCCGGCGACGTATCCGCCGATGTAGAGCGAGACGAGGCTGCTGATCACCCACCAGACCATGGCACCGATGCCGATCGCCGAGCCGGACGGCGTATCGCTCTGGGCGGGATCGATGGTGCTAAGGCCAATCGCGAGGCCGATCAGCGCGAGCACGAGCTGGATGGCAAGTGCGGTCACCGCGCCAGCGAGGATCGAGCCCCAGCAGACGCGGGAGGCGGATGGTTCACGGTCGCGATACGCAGTGGAACTGTAGGTCGAGGTGCCCTCGGTTCCTGGGGAAGAGGTAGTGGTAGTCATAATAGGGTGTTGAGTTTCTATCTGTGGTTTGTTGTGCACCCCTTTTTCGCGGATCGATCGCAGACAGCGCGTGGTGCGCTCACTGAGCGCGCACTCAGGTGTTTTCCTGTCGCGCCTTTGAGGCAGTAAGGCTGTCGGAGGCGAGACGTCTCCGCCGCACTTAAGGTCAGTGCGCTCCCCCGCGCAGCTCCGCTCAACGGGCTCACGCGGGAGCGTTCTGCGCAGCCGATCTCCGCAGACTCGTCGACGCATGGAACAGATTCGAGTCGTGTAGGAAAAGCGCTGCCACGATGTTCCCTTTCCGGGAGTGGAGGTG
>DASVRY010000121.1:0-2757 GCA_036388395.1 Chthoniobacteraceae bacterium | reverse complement strand
ATCCGTGGCCAATAACTCCTTCCGCTGCTCTGCGGCTTGCATCATTTCCTTGCCTCGATATAACCCGCGGCATGCCGCTGCCCATCATCGAGCCCATCGGCCTCAAAAAAGGCAAACGCCTTGATGACCTCGAGCACAAGTCCATCGACGAGGGCGAATACAAGCCGCGGCTCAAAGAGCAGCAGCTCAAGCTTCTGAATCTCCAGCGTGAGCTGAGCGAGACGAAGAGTTCGCTGGTCATCATCTTCGAAGGCCCGGATGCGGCGGGAAAAGGCGGAGCGATCAAGCGCGTTGTGGAGCGGCTCGATCCGCGGCTCATCCGTGTGCATTCCATCGTGAAGCCCACCTCCGAGGAGTATCAGCACCATTATCTCTGGCGCTTCTGGAACAAGCTGCCGGGGCATGGGCAAATGACCATCTTCGACCGCTCGTGGTATGGTCGCGTGCTCGTCGAACGCGTGGAGGCGTTTGCCGCGGAGAAGGAGTGGAAACGCGCCTATCAGGAGATCAACGAGTTCGAGCGGCTGCTCGCCGAGGACGGCACCGTGTTCCTGAAATTCTATCTGCACATCAGCAAGGATGAGCAGCTCTACCGGTTTCGCCGGCGCGAGGGCGACCCTTACAAGCATTGGAAGATCAACGACGAGGATTGGCGCAATCGCCGCCGCTGGGACGAGCACAATGCGGCTGCCGAAGAGATGTTCGAGCGCACCTCCACGGAGTGGGCGCCGTGGCACATCGTGCCGGCAAACTTCAAATGGCAGGCGCGGATCAAGGTGGTGAAAACGATTGTGGATGCGCTCGAGAGCGCGCGTTTGCGCAAGGCGGTGTAAGCGAGATGCGTGTGCTCCCAATAGTTGCCGCCCTCTGTGCGGTCGGGCTGCTCGCGTCGTGCGACCAGCTTTTCGACAAAGGTGCGAAGCAGGCGCTGGATTCTGCCGAGAAGAAGGTGACGGCGGGCGATTACCGGCAGGCGATCCTCCTTTACGAGCGGGCGCTCGATGGATCGGCAAAAACTGCTGACGTTCACTACAAACTGGCGGTTATCTACGACGAAAAGCTGAAGAGTCCGGCGGATGCGCTGCACCATTTCAAGCGATACCTGGAGCTGGCTCCGAGTGGCACCTATGCCAAGGAAGCGAAGGCTTACAAGCGCGAGGGCGAGCTGAAGATGATGAACACCATCAACAAGGGTTCATTTCTCTCGCAAGAGGATGCGGTGCGGCTGAAGAACGACAACCTGACGCTCAGGAATCAGCTCACGGCCTTGCGCGCGCAGAAGGCAGCCACGCCTCCGCCCGCGACGGCGGCGACACGGGATAAGAATGCGCAACGGCCAATCCCGCCCGGAGCTCGCACCCACACGGTGCAACCCGGCGAGACCCTCGGCAGCATCGCCGCGAAGTACTACAAGAACAAAGGCCGCTGGAAGGACATCCAGGACGCGAACTTCTACTCCTTGGAAGGCACGGCGAAGATCAAGCCTGGCCAGTCGCTGATCATCCCGTGACCGCGCATCTCACGCGTTGAACAGTCCGCGTTCGGCGTTCGGCAACTGCTCCGTGTGCGATCTCTTTCACAAATGAAAGCCCTTGGGTCGTTTCCGCTCCTGTTGTGCCTTTGCGTTTTCGCGTTCGGAGTTTCGTTTGCGGGTGGTCGGGAGATCGAGACGCGCCGTGCGCATTTCGTAAGCGGCGGTCACCGCATTTCGGTGGAGACGTTCGCCCCAGCCGGTGCCACGAAAGTCCCTGCCGTGCTTGTCCTGCACAGCGCCGCCGGGACGATCGTCGGGAAAGGCGAGTTGGTCCGCTTTTCCCGTGCATTGGCGGAGCAGGGCAAGATCGCGTTTCTCGTCCGCTACTTCGACCGCACGGGCACAATCTTCGCCGGCGACAAGGCAATCGATGAGCACACCCGCGTCTGGACGGAAACGGTGCAGGATGCAGTGGAGTTCGTTGCCCAGCACCCGCGCACCCGCCCGGATCGGATCGGGATGTTTGGCTTTTCGCTTGGGGCTTATCTCTCAGTGGCGGTCGGCACGCGTGATCCGCGGATCGATGCCGTCGCGGAGATTGCCGGCGGGATATTCGAAGGGTCGGCAGGCGGAATGCGGCGCTTCCCGCCAATGCTCATCCTTCACGGCAGGGCCGATCAACGCGTGCCGGTGCAGCGCGCCTTCGAACTGCAGCAGGCGGCCCGGCGCTTTCGCGCGACCCCAGAGCTGCGCATCTACGAGGGAGAAGGCCATCGCCTTTCTCCCGCGGCCTCGGCGGATGCCAGCGGGCGAGCGCTGGCTTTTCTCGATCGGCATCTCGGCGGTAGCCCAGGCCGCCGGAAGTAGCTGGCTCCCCGAGCTGCCGATTCAGCGGACGAGACCCTTCTCGTAGGTGAACCACGCCACTGGGAGATGGGCGAGGGGCGCGCGCAGTTTCTCCAGTTCTTCAGCGGGTCCATGGATCTCGAGGCGGGCAAGATCGGAGATCTGCAATCCTTCCGCAAGGATCGTCCCGACGTTCTCGAGATGCGCGAGGATACCCTCAGCCCCGATGTAACCCTCGCGGCAGAAGACCTCATCGCCATTGATCGTGAAGCCGTAAAAGAGCACGCGCTCTTCGTTCGCGGTCGCTGCGATGAAGCGATCCATGAGCACCTTGAAGGCATCGAGCTGACCTTCGTGGACTTTGAAGTAAGGATGCAGGCTGACGCAGTTCGCGAGTGTGCTCATAGGTGAAGTGAAGGTGAGGGGACGCGGGGATG
>DASVRY010000120.1:0-2061 GCA_036388395.1 Chthoniobacteraceae bacterium | reverse complement strand
CCGAAGCCGTTGATGCCGATTTTGATCATGGAATGATGTGGTTTGCTGTTGGTTTGCTGAAAAGCGGGGCGCTAATAAATCGGCCACGGCAGGCAGCGTCAATCTTCAACCTCGGCGCAGCGGCTTGTCTTCCAACGAGGCGCAGAGGTGCATTTGACGCACCCCCGGGAGAGGGTAACATCCCGCGCGTCCATGCTTCCCCGCCTGCTTCTTTTCTCCGCCCTCGCGCTCTTCGCCTGGACTCCCACGATGGGCGCAGAATCGCTTCGGGAGACGGGCAACACGCGCACGCTCAACTCCGCCGAGGCGGCGCGGTTTGGTCCAAAGGCGAACGGCATCCGCTACGACGCGCGGATGATCCGCGCCGCAGAGATCGCGACGCAGCGAGCCCACAAGCAGACGACCTGGTATTGCTGGCGCTATGTGAAGGACGCGCTGCTCGCGGCTAATGTGATCAGCAGCCGCCCGGAGACCGCATGGGCGAAGAATGCAGGTGAAGAGCTATGCCGGAGGCACGGATTCATCCGGCTCAACGTCCGCGACCCGCGGAAAGCACCAATTGGGGCGGTCATCGTTTACGGCGGCGCTGATGCAGGACATGTCGAACTCCGAACTGCGCAAGGCTATGCAAGCGACTTTGTCTCGCGGACGCCGTACCCCCGACCACTCGTTGGGATCTACGTAAAGCAATCCTGACGAGTGGAGTGACAGCGGCATGTATGCTGCTAAATACGGAGCGGACGTTGCACCCACCCCGCTCTTTTGAACGACGCCGAATCCTTTACGATCGTAGAACCCAGCTCTGCCCCGATCCCCTCACACGAGGAAAAGCACGTCGCACCGGTAAATCTCGAATTTGAATCCGTCCGCAGTGCGACGGTCGTCGGAATCGACATCGGCAGCGGTTGTGCCAAAGCTGCGGTGCTCGAGGGGAACGCGCGATCGAAGAGCATCGTCGTCCGCGAATCGGCACTCCTGCCGATCGAAGATCCCGCGCAGCCGTTTGCCACGACACTCCGTCTGCTCTTGGCGAAACTCCAAACGCGCTCGCGGGATTGCGCCCTCGCCACGTGGCCACCGAGCGCTCAGGTGCGCTTTATCGAAAGCAACGGAGCTTACGCCGGCAGAGTGCGGAGGGAATTGACAGCCCCAGAAGCTACAGACTTCACGGTGACCGATACGCCGGAAACGACGACGGAGGCCGACCACGTTTTCGACGCATCGCCGATCCCGGGGAGTAAGAGCCCGGGATCCGCAGCGAAGATGCTCGAATGCGGGATCCTCAGAGTGGATCTGGACCTTATCCATCACGCCTTCAAAGAGGTACGGCGCACTTTGCGGCTCGTCCAGCTAGCGCCCGTTTCGCTCTTCAATGCTTTCGCCATATCCCAGCCGGAAATCGCGACTCGCGAGTCCTATTTCCTCGTAGATATAGGCAAACGCCGAACGACGCTTATCGCGGGGGCACAAGGTGCCATGCGGTTGATCCGCGTAGTGGACCTCGGCTGGGACTATGTAGCCGAACCGCTCGAGCTCGAGTTCGGGACAGAGTGCCGCGGGCAGTTGCAAAGCCTACCCGTCGACGACATGGACGTGCGGAGCGCGACTGCAGACGCCATGCAGCGGCTCAGCCTGGAGATTGAACGATCACTTGATCATCTGCATCGAGATGAGCACTACGCGCGGCCGATTCGCTATTACATTTCCGGCCCACTCACTCCTGAGTCGCTTCCGATCCAGACGCTATCCACCCACCTGGCGATCCCCGCGATGACATGGAATCCGCTGCGCAGAGCTGCCGCAGGTAAACGCGCCCTGGCGGAGTATCACCTCCTCGAGGAACTCCCGAGATTGCCCGCCGCCGCAGGCGCGGCGCTTCAGTACTTGGTATGATCATCCGGACGAACCTTTACTGGGAGTTCGCGGAGCAGCCTCCTGGGGACCCTTTAAAAGGCCGCCTAGTCATGGGCGCTGCACTCCTCGTGCTCCTGGCGGTCGGTTATTGGTATTTCCTCACGCATCAGCTCGAGACGTCGCGCGAGAAGGCGCTCGCCGTCGAAG
>DASVRY010000119.1:0-6229 GCA_036388395.1 Chthoniobacteraceae bacterium | reverse complement strand
ATGCGCGACCGCGCCACCGTGGAAATCGCTCTCACGGCGGCGGAAACTGGTCATCTCGTGCTCAGCTCGATCCACACGATCAATGCCGGGCAATCGATCAACCGCATCCTCGGAATGTTCGAGCGCAGCGAAGAAGCCCAGCTCCGCGTGCGGCTTTCGGAGACGCTCCGCTGGGTCGTGAGCCAACGGCTTGTGCCGCAGGTCGGCGGCGGCGGCCGCGTGCTCATCAACGAGATCATGGGCTCGAACCTCCGCGTCCGTGAGACGATCGCCCACGGCGAAACCGAAGCGCGGCTTTTCTACGACATCGTGGAGGCGAGCGCCCCTTACGGTTGGACGACGTTCGACCAGTCGCTGCATCGCGCCTTTGCCGATGACCTCATCACCGAGGAAACCGCCGATCTTTACGCAACGAACAAAGGCCGTATGACGCGCTACCTCGACAGTGTGAAGAAGGAGCGTGGCCTCGATCAAGACCGCCCCACGGGCCTTCGCCTCGATTCCGACGCGGCAGCTGGCGCTGGTGCATCGATCAAACTCGGCTAACCCATGGAATCGCAAAACCGCTTCGATATTTTTGAACCCGGTGATCCGACGGCCCTCGTCTGCGTCGACGTCCCCGAGATGCAGCGGATGATCATCGAGCAGCTCACGGATCTGAATTACCGGATCCATACCGGTCTTTCGACCGACGATCTACTCCTGAAAATGCGCGCCCATGTCTACGATGTGCTCGTTATCTCAGAGCATCTCGACGGTGTCCGTGGAGCGCACCCGATCCTGCTCGAGGCGATCAATGCCCCCGCGAATCAGCGCCGGAAGCAGCTCCTCGTGCTTATCGGATCGAGCTTTTCGACCGGACACGAGCTTCAGGCTTTTCAGCAAAGCGTCGATGTTGTCGTGGGTCTCTCCGACGTTGGGAATCTCCGTCCGCTCATTCGTCGCGGCCTTGTTCGGGCCCAGGAATTTTACGCGCCGCTGCTCGACGCGCTGAAGGAAGTCGCCTGATCTTAACGGTGGCGCAAGGAGTCAGGAATCCACCTGATTTGTTTGAATCCACCCTGAGAGCACTGGGGCATCGGGTGAGACTCTGCAATTGCGTTCTGCAAAGCTCGTCCGTAAAGTCCGACTTATGAAATTGGTGCGCTGGCGGCGCTTTACCTGGGAGCTTAGTAAGCTTCCGGCAGTCGAAAAACCTTTGCCCGACCACTACCATGTGCGGTCGGCCGTTCGCGACGAGGAAAAGGTGGTGGTCAACGTCATCATGAGCGCCTTCTCCCAGGACTCCGCCTGGAGCGATACGGTGACGAATTTCCGGGAGCGCCTCGAGCTGCAGCTCGAGACGGCCTTTGCTCGCGAGAGCGTCCCCAGTCTCGTCATTTGCCACGGTCAGCGCATCATCGGCGCCTCGGCGTTGAGCACCGAAGTAGACGCCGAAAATCATCTTCTCTCCGGCCCGTGTGTGCTCATGGAATACCGCAACCGCGGGTTGGGCACTTCCCTCCTCTACTTCTCACTGAAGCAGCTACACCAGAGCGGGCTCGGTCGTGTCCACGGCGTGGTCAAAGAGAACGTCGTCGCCTGCAAGTTCATTTACCCTAAATTCGAGTCGAGCAATTCCTCCTACAACTACGAACCCGCTCTCGCGGGGACCTAGCATTGCGCTTCCGGGTTTATGGGCAAATACTTCAGCGAGTACGACTGCGGGGATTTTTACGATGAGATGTTTCACGCACCGGGCGAGGTGCGGCCGCATTACCGGAAGCTTCTGGAACGTTTCCAGGAGTTCAGCGAGCATGAGGTCGAGCGCAAGCATTCCCTGGCGTCCCAGACGTTCCTCAATCAGGGGATAACCTTTACCGTCTACAGCGACAATCAGGGGACGGAGCGGATCTTTCCGTTCGATCCCATTCCGCGGATCATCCCGCGTGACGAGTGGGAACATGTGGAGCGGGGTCTGAAACAGCGCATCACGGCGCTGAATCTTTTCCTCCACGATATCTATCACGATCAGCGGATCATCAAGGAAGGTCACATCCCCGAAGAGGTGGTCAAAACGGCCAAGCACTTCCGGCCCGAGTTCATGGGCTTCAATGTGCCCAAGGATATCTATATTCACATCTGCGGCAGTGACTTGATCCGCGACAAGGATGGGCAGTATCTCGTGCTCGAGGACAATGCGCGGTGTCCGTCCGGTGTCAGCTACGTTCTCGTCAATCGTCAGGTCATGAAGCGGGTCTTCCCGAAGCTCTTCCGACGGCACAATGTCCGCCCGGTCGATCATTACGGCGGAGAGTTGCTCAATGTCCTCCGCCATGTGGCGCCGGAGAATTGCGGCCACGGCTGCGCTCCCACGGTCGTGCTGCTCACGCCGGGGATCTATAATTCCGCGTACTTCGAGCACTCCTTCCTCGCACGGTCGATGGGGATCGAGATCGTCGTTGGCCAGGATCTCGTGGTGAAGGACGACATCGTCTACATGAAGACGACCAAAGGGCTGAAGCGCGTGGATGTTATCTATCGCCGCATCGATGATGATTTTCTCGATCCGACGGTTTTCCGCGACGACTCGGTGCTCGGTGTCCCGGGGCTGATTCGAGCCTACCAAAAAGGCAACGTGAACCTCGCCAACGCGGTCGGCACCGGCATCGCTGACGACAAGGTGATGTACTACTTCGTGCCGAAGATGATCCGCTTCTACATGAACGAAGAGCCGATCCTGCCGAACGTTCCGACGTATCTTACGATGTTCGAGGAGGATCGCAAATACGTGCTCGAGAATATTGCTGATCTGGTGGTGAAAAGCGCCAACGAGAGCGGCGGCTACGGGATGCTCATCGGGCCGCACCAAACGAAAGAAGACCACGAGAAATTCCGTCAGGCAATCATCGCCGACCCACGGAATTTCGTCGCCCAACCCGTCGTGCAGCTCTCGCGTAGCCCAAGCTACTGCGATGGCGCGATCGAAGGCCGGCACATTGATCTCCGGCCGTATATCCTCTACGGAGACAAGATCACAATCATCCCCGGCGGCCTTACGCGTGTCGCATTGCGAAAGGGTTCCCTGGTCGTAAATAGCTCCCAAGGTGGCGGCTCCAAAGATTCGTGGGTTGTCGACGATATCTAACCCCACGGAAGCCTCTCCTCTTTCCCCGCATCCCCTTCCATGCTAAGCCGCGTCGCTGACTCGCTCTACTGGCTCAGCCGCTACATTGAGCGCGCTGAAAATAACGCCCGCATCCTCGAAGTGAACCTCGCGCTCACGCTCGATTCAGATCAATCAGGTACGGAGGCAGAGCGGATTGATTGGCAGCCGATTCTCGCCACGCTGGAAGATCAGACGCTCTTCAATTCCTTCCACTCGGCGACCAACGCGGAGACGGTTTGCGACTTCGTGACTCTGGCGCGGGAGAATCCGAATTCGATCTGGTCGTGTGTCGCGGCAGCGCGCGAAAACGCCCGCACGGTGCGCGAATATATCTCGAGCGAGATGTGGGAACGCATCAACGAGATGTATCTCTGGATGCAGTCGCCCACTGCGCACCAACTTTGCACGAATACCGGAATCGATTTTTACCGGCAGGTTGTCGATTACGCTCATCAGTTCCACGGCACCACCGACGCAACCCTCACGCACAATGACGGCTGGCACTTCATGCAGCTCGGGCGCTACATGGAGCGCGCCGACAGTGCGTCGCGCATCCTTGATTTGAAGTACCACATCCTGCTTCCAAGCGGTGAAAAGGTCGGTGGAAACGTCGATATCCTCCAGTGGCAGGCGGTGTTGAAATCGTGCAGTGCTTTCGAAGCTTATCGCAAATTGCACATTGGCCAGGTGAATCCCTGGAGCGTCGCGGAGTTCATCATCTTGCATGACACCTTTCCACGTTCCATGCGGTTCTGCGTGGAGCGCGTCGATGAGGCACTCCATCACATCAGCGGATGCGATCGGCAGCATTTCTCCGATGAGGCAGAGCGGCTAGCCGGCCGGCTGCGCTCGGACCTGAGCTACGCCACGATCGGAGACATCATTCAGCGCGGTCTTCATCAGTACTTGGATAACATCCAAGGCCGCTTCGCGGAAATCGCGGCTGCCATGCACAAGGAATACTGCGAGTGGCTGGAAACCGCGCCTGAACCTAACCTGGCAGTCTCCAGCTCGCAGCGGATGTAACCGCGACGAGGCGAGGCAGCAGCGAATGCGTTAACCTGCTACTGCCGGACGTGCTGTCTGGCGGTTGTGGCAGACTAAAGCTCCGGCGGGTTCGCAAGATTCCAATACCAGTCCACCAGTTCCGGTCCACTGAAGAGCCAGATCAGCGCGCCGAGGGCTAGGTAGGGTCCAAACGGAATCTTCGTCGACCACTCCCGCTTCCCGAGCACGATGGTGAGAATGCCGACCACGGCGCCGACCATCGATGCAGACATCACGGTGAAGAGCACCGCCTTCCACCCGAGGAAGGCACCGATGCACGCCATGAACTTCACGTCGCCGAAGCCCATCGCCTCTCGCGGAATGACGATCTCCGTGAGCTTGCCGGAAAGGGTATCCAGCTTGATCAGCTCCCATTGTTTGCCGGCGATGGACACGCGATTGTAGTGAAACTCGGCCGTGGTGTCAGTGAAGCGTTCACCGGCCACCTCAATTTCTGAGCAGGTCATGAGCATGCGGTCTGTTTCGCGGGCGAAGAACTCGCTCCAAAGCTGGGTTTCTCCACCGACGATGAGCTCCGCATCTTCTCCGTTGCGCGTCCAGGTGAATGCCTCCTGTTTATCAAAGCTAATCCGCTTTTTCCCGAACGCTTTCTTGCCTAACTCGACGACTCCCCAGAGCAGCAGATAGCCTGTCGCGCCGCCAATTAGCGACCACATCAGCGCGAGGAGGTTTGAATCCACTCCCATCAGTGGAGGCATGGCGAAGCTGAGCAAAGCACCGGCCACGGCTCCTCCCCAGGTGATCTCATCGGGGATGATGAAAAACTCGAAATCGATGAACGTCGCGACGACGAAAAGACTAACCAACACCCAATATGGAAAGGCGAGCAGCCACTGATCAGGTGAGACTTTCAACCAGACCGCGAGAAAGAGCAGCCCGGTGAGCAGCTCGACCCCGAAGTAGCGAAACGAGATGCCGGCCCCGCAATTCGCGCACTTGCCTCGAAGTGCGAGCCAGGAGAAGAGCGGAAGATTTCGATACCACGGGATCTGATATTTGCAGCTTGGGCAGAAGGAACGTTTCGGCTCATTGACAGAGAGATCCCGCGGCATCCGATAGATGCAGACATTCAGGAAGGAACCAATCGCCGCGCCGAGGATGAATGCGAAGGCGGCAAAGAGGTAGAAATAGATCTGCGGCACGCTGCCGAGTGAAAGCACCGCCCGCGCCACTGGCAAGGGAGGAGTGACTTGAGGGATGGCGGAATCGTCCTCGCACTCGCACTCGATCTCGTCCTCCCACTCGTCCTCGATACAGGGCCTGCGGCGCTGAACATCGAACGTTCAACATCGAACATCCAACCTCGAAGGCAGAAGAGAGCGATCAACTCTTCAGCAACCAACCTTCTTCCGCCATCTGACAGATGACATGGAGGAGGAACTTGTGCGCCTCTTGAATCCGCGCTGTCTCGGTGCCGGGCACAATCAGCTCGATCCCAGCGAGCGCGCGCGCTTCTCCCCCGCTTTTGCCGAGCAATGCGATGCTGGTGACACCGACCTCTCTTGCCGCCTTCAATGCAGCGATCACGTTGCGAGAGTTCCCACTCGTGCTGATCGCCACGAGCACATCCTCCGGCTTTCCAAACGCCCGCACCTGCCTAGCGAAGACTTCGTCGAAGCTGTAGTCATTCCCCGTCGCAGTAAGAAAACTGCCGCACGCCGTTAGGTTAATCGCTGGGAACGGCCGCCGATCACGGACGAACCGACAGGTAAATTCCGTGGTAAAATCTGCCGCGTCGGCCGCGCTTCCGCCGTTTCCACAGACGAGTAGTTTTCCACCACCGATGAGACACTCGCCAACCACGCGAGCTGCAGCCTCCACTTCACCGGAAAGCGAGCGCAAGCTTTGGAATGTCGCGATCGCAGCGTCTGCGGCCTGGTCTAGAGTGATCATCGCCGCACGTTACCAAGTTGCGACGGGCCGAAGAATAGATTTCCGGCTTCCGCGATGATTACCGGAGCAGATCCACGCTCCCGACTGCCGTCACGCGACCAACATTCGCCTCCGGAAGCC
>DASVRY010000118.1:0-1617 GCA_036388395.1 Chthoniobacteraceae bacterium | reverse complement strand
GATGCGGTCGGAAGCAGCCTTTCCCCGCCCGCAGCCGGTCAGACCTGTTCACGTTCCTTTGCGCACGGAAGCGCCGCCAGTGCCCACCGCTCCGGCAGAATCGCTCGAGATGCGGCTTGGCACCTTCTGGATGGCACGCGTTGGCATTGTCATTCTGCTCACCGGCCTCGTCTTCCTCGGAAACTACGCCTATCACAGCTGGGTCGCGCAGCTCGGCGCAGGTGGAAAACTGGCGCTCCTCTACCTCGCCGGTGGCGCGCTCGCGGGAGTCGGCGCATGGCTCGAGAAGCGGCAGGAGACATTGGGAAACTATGCCCGCGTTCTCATCGGCGGCGGTGCGGCGACGGCTTATTACGCGACCTATGCCGCGCACTATGTCGAACGACTGCGGGTGATCGACAGCCCAGTCGTGGGCGGCACTTTGCTCCTCGGGCTCGCAGTCGGATTCGTCGGCTGGGCGGAACGGAGACGCTCGGAGACGATCGCGCTGCTCGGGCTATTGCTCGCCTACTACACCTCCGCGATCAATCCGATCGGCACCTTCACCCTTTTCTCCTCGCTGCTGCTCAGCGCCGGGTCCGTCTGGCTGCTCGTGCGGCACCGGTGGACAACCCTCTCGTTCGTTAGCCTCTTCGCCACTTACGGCAGCTACGCCTATTGGCGCTGGCACACCGCAGTCGCGCCCTCAAGCGACTTCGCGGCAGGCGTTGGTCTGGAAGTGAGCCTCGGCTTCCTTCTGGGATATTGGGTGATCTTCACCGCCGCGGTTTTTTGCGGCGATTCCGCAACGCTCAAGCCAGCCCAGCGGAGGCCGCTGCTCACGACGAACAATGCCGCCTTCTTTGCCCTCGCTTCGCACCTCATCGCCACGCGGGCGCCGGGTTCGTTTTGGTGGTTTGCGCTGAGCTTCGGAGTGGCGCTGCTCGCGCTCGCCGGACTCGCGGCCCGTCGTCGCAGCGAAGATCGATCAATGGACGGTGCGTATCTCGTGCAGGGGCTGGCTCTGGTCACCGTCGGCCTCGCGGCAAAGCTCACCGGCTATCAACTCGCGCTCACTCTTGCCGTGGAAAGCACGGTGCTCCTCACCTGCGCGCGCTGGCGCCACGGCCTGCTCTACCAAATCGCCGGCGGACTTGCCGCGGTCGGAGCCTTTGGCCTCGCCCAGGTGCAGATGGAGACAGGACAACTGTATGCCACACCCGTGGCGGCCGCGGTCGCCGTGGTGCTGCTCTTCAACGGATGGTGGCTAAAGCGGCAGCGCGGTGAACTCGCGGCGATGCAATTCAGCGTGCCCACGGCGCTCTTTACCACGCTCAGCCTGGTGCTCGTGGGCAGTCTAATTTTCGCCGAAGTCCCTGAGCCGTGGCAGCCCGCGTTCCTCGCTCTCGCAGCCGTTCTCTGCACCGCGTCGCTCTACGTCACACGGCTCCCGGAGATCACGCTCCCCGGCCAGCTTTTCCTTGCCCTCGCCGTTGGGGAGTCGGTCTTCGGCCGCACCCAAGGTGTGCTCCCTGGCGTCGTGATCACCACGCTGGCTGGCGTCGGGCTTTGCCATTGGTGGCAACATCAGCGGACTCTTCCGATGGAGAAAGCCCACTCTCGCCTCCTGCAAATCGG
>DASVRY010000117.1:0-2480 GCA_036388395.1 Chthoniobacteraceae bacterium | reverse complement strand
CGGCAGGGCGTCGAGAAATGCGCTGAGGCTGCCACCCGGCACATGCGGCCGGGCAAAAGCTTCCACCGCCACTTTGTTGGCGCGGTCGGCGACTGGATAGGTGCGGATCCTTGAGAAATCCAGGGGCGGGAACTTCATTGGAGCGCGGATTGCGCGGCGAAAGTGTATGCGCTGTCAATGCGCAAACCGGGCGCGAGGCTGCTGGGGGGTGATGCACCCATGGTTTATTGAGATTGCCGCCGTCGCGGATGCTGATCAGATGTCCCTCGAGTATGAAGGTCCCCGCAGCTCTCCGGTCGTTGATTCTCCTCATCCTCGGGCTTGTCATTGGTGGCGCAGGCGCCGTCTTATTCCAGGATAGCATCCCGGGCGCAGCAGGGTCGCCCGAGGAGCGCGCAGACAAACTGGAAACCGAGCTGAAGCGCGCGAAGAACCGCATCGCAGCCTTGGAAGACACGGACGAGGGAAGGGGAGCTCGACCGAGCAGTCCAGCGCAGACGTTCGCCGATGGCGCGCGCAGCATTGCGGAAGACATTCGCGAAGGGCGGCCGGTTACCCCGGACGACATTTTCCGCACGACCAAGCCGCTGCTTCGCGACCTTGCGCCACTCTTTGACCGTATGCGCATCCGGCAACAGCGTGAGGTAATCGATTCGATGACGGGTGAGTTGGCGCGGAAGTACCATCTAACCCTGCCGCAGCAGACAGCGCTGAAGGGATGGTTTGAGCAGAAAGCCGAGGCGGAGGCGAAACGCTGGACCGAGGTGCTCGCCGCCGACGGCACGCGCCTGGAGGATATCATTCGTGCTTCGCGCGACGTGCAACCCGACGAAGGAATTGACAGGTTTATGGCGGGCATTTTGCCGCTGGAAAAGGCTGTAGCCTTCCGCGCGGAGCGAATGGCAGAGCGCGCCGAGCGCTTGCAACGTGACGCCGATATGAAAGTGCAGCGGATCGATTCGATAGTCCGGCTGGATGAGGCGCAGCGGGACCAAATCTTCGGCATCATGGCCAGAGGCTCGCGCGATTATGATCCAGCGATGGTGCTGGAAGGTGCCGGTGGTGAGATCGGACTCACGCCTCCCGGCGATGTGAAGGCGGCGATGATGGCAACTTTGCGGCCGGAGCAGCGTGCCGCCTACGAGGCTGAACAGCTGCGACGCCGAGAAGCAGCCCAGAAGGATGCGCAAGCGATCGGGCTCACCTTGCCAGCCGACTGGGAGATGCTGACCGAGAGCTTCTGAGTAGGATGAACGTCAATCCACTCGACGCAGAAGGCGCTCCGGCAGCGGCCATAGACATTCGTTGCCTGCGGGTGGATTACGGCGACTTCGTGGCCGTCGACGACCTGACGCTGCGGGTCCCACGAGGCGAAGTTTTCGGGTTGGTCGGCCCAAACGGTGCGGGGAAAACCAGCACGTTCCGAGTCCTGACGACTCTCATGGAGCCGACTTACGGCGAGGTGCGGCTCGATGGCATGGACGCTTTTGAAGACATCGAGGCGGCACGGCGCATCGTCGGCTACATGCCCGATCTCGCTCCCGTACCTAGTGATCTGAAGGTTTGGGAGTTTCTCGATTTCCACGCTGCGGCGTATGGCATTGGTTTGCGAACTGCGCGCCGCGACCGCGTA
This sequence comes from Chthoniobacteraceae bacterium, assembly GCA_036388395.1. Classification (GTDB taxonomy): domain Bacteria; phylum Verrucomicrobiota; class Verrucomicrobiia; order Chthoniobacterales; family Chthoniobacteraceae; genus DASVRY01. Next base: position 847 of record DASVRY010000117.1, on the reverse strand, counting down.
GCGGAATGCCTCGAGGAGGTTGGCCTCACTGCGCAACGCAACAACTGGTGCAAGGCGCTCTCCCGAGGACAGACCCAGCGCGTCGTCCTCGCGAAGACGCTCCTGCACCGGCCGCGGGTGCTCATTCTCGATGAGCCGGCGAGCGGCCTCGATCCGCTGGCTCGACGCGACCTGCGGAACACTCTCCGAAAGCTCGCCGGAACTGGCGCCACCGTCTTCGTCAGCTCACACATCCTCAGCGAACTTGCCGAGATGTGCACTTCGCTCTGCGTGATGAATCGCGGGCGGTTACTCGCCTCGGGCACGGTGGATGAAGTCCGTGTGCAACTCGGGAGCACCGATCGCCTGCTCACCGCGACCTTGCTTTCCCGACAGGCTGAAGCCGCCGAGTGGCTTTCCGCACAGGGCGCAGTGCACGATGTCCGCATCGTGGATCACCAAGTGATCTTCGGCTTCACGGGGTCCGATGATGGCCAGGCGGATCTGATGGAGGGGCTGATCCGCGCCGGACTCCGGGTCCGGGCCTTTGAAGAGAAGCGCTCGTCATTCGAGGACATCCTCGTGGAAGTCGCCGAGTCGAACCGCCAATCATGAGCTCCGAGGCATCCGCTATTCCACACGCGCGGCATCCCTCATGGAGGCCGTGGCAGAACCCGATCTTCGGCCGCTATTGTCGCTCTCGCCTCCGGCTCCGCGGCCTTGGTATTGCGCTCCTTCTCATCGTGCTGATCGCCGGATTCATCGTCGCGCTTGTGAGTTCGGTCGGCGCCCGCACCGGCGCGAGCCCGGTTGATGCGGCGCGCAGTGCGATCATTCCGCTCCTGGTCGTGCAAGGGCTCATCCTCTT
>DASVRY010000116.1:0-1666 GCA_036388395.1 Chthoniobacteraceae bacterium | reverse complement strand
AGCTGCACCTCGTCATTCGTATCGACCGTGATGAAGACGCTGGTCAGCGAGACGTTCTTCTTCGCGTTGAAATAATACGCGAGGTCCTGATAGGTGAGCACCTGCTCCCCAAGCACGATCCGCTGGCCCGAGTAGATGCGGCAGAACTCCAGCGGCCGCAACGGCCGGCCGCGGACCACGATGCCGCGCGAACTCTGGTTCTTGAGGAGGATCAGATCGTGGTAGCGAAACGCGACGAGCCGCTCGTCATCCTGCAGCCCCTTCAACGTCACATCGGCGCGCCGCGTGGCGCCAAACGTCAGTGACTCCAGCGGCGACTCGCCTTGCTGATAAACCGCCTTGTCGTGGTCCTCCCCGGAGACGTTGAGCTGATAGACGATGTCGATGGCCTGCGACGCCATGCCCAGCTGCGTCATGAACCCGTAGAACGCGACGACCTGCTGCTGCTCCATGCCCGCGCGCCCGATCAGGTCGTAGAGCTGCATCCCGAGCATCATCTTGCGCTCGATGCTCAGTTCGCCCGCGAGCTTTTGCGCCATCGCCGTGAGGTCCTGCTGCTCGTTCATCGCCTGGCGGAAAAGCTTCCGCAGGTCCGCGTAGACCGCCTCCGGATAATCGTACCGCAGGAACCCGAGCGACGAATCGATCTCCTCCTCGAGCGCCTCATTCCCCGCCGTCTTCGAGAAAGCCGCGAGCACCTGGATCAGCAGCGGCAGGAGATTCGCCTTCTCCGTCACGCCCTGCGCCCGCTGCCCGAACGGGTGCCCGATGCGGCGGCCGACGCTGCGCGCAAACCGGCGCAACCGTTTGGCGGAGCGGTTATTCTGCCAGGCGTCTTCCACGCGGTCTCGGATGGATTCGGAGTCTCCGTTGGGTATGGGTGTCATGCGCTCGAAATGCACTTCTTCCTCCTCATCTTCATCTTCCTCCTCATCCCCATCTTTCTGGTTTCATTCCTCATCGCAGAGGAAAGAGAGATGTGAGGTGGGGATGATGATGAAGATGATGATGATGAGGAAGAGGACGTAGCCCCGCCATCTCTGCACGGGATCGCGGGGAGGGGAACCTATATCCGGGTCGACCCGTTGTCGATAAGCTCTGCGGCCTTCGCTCACCCCTCTCCTCTCCCCCGGCAAACCCGATCGTTCAAAGTAGACGCGGCTGCTGTGCCGCCTATCCTTGCCATCATGCACCTCACGCACCCTTATTCTCCCGGTGCGCATGCGTGCCGGCGATGTTAGCGATCAACGACGTCTCCATTCAGCTCGGGCCTGACGTTGGAGCGAAGCTGCTGGCGGGAGTCTCGGCGATGTTCCCTCTGGCCCATTTCGGCGCGATCATCGGCCCCTCGGGCTGTGGCAAAACATCGCTCCTCAAACTCATTGCGGGCATCGCACCGGGCAGGGAGCAAGGAGAGGTGGTGTGGAACGGGCGGAATCTGGCCGACGACGATTTTCGCGCGGGTGAGATCGCGTACGTCCCGCAATTTGGGATTGCTCATGAGGAACTGACCGCGCGGGAGTGCGTGGAATATGCCCTCGCGCTCCGGGTCCGCGCGACGAGCCGCGATCACGCTCAAAAAACCGTCCATCGTGTCCTCGCGGAGGTCGGAATGCAGGACTTCGCGGAGCAGGCGGTGAAAACCTTGTCTGGGGGACAGCGCCGC
>DASVRY010000115.1:0-4103 GCA_036388395.1 Chthoniobacteraceae bacterium | reverse complement strand
CGTGCAATGGAAGTTTCCCCCCACCCTCGGGGACCGGGAGCGGAAAGCAGTGACGGTGCAACTTGCTGCCGAGAATGGCGCACCAACCCTGGATGAAGCTGCGCTGTTGCTCACCGTCACCTACAGCAACGAGTCACTGCTCGAAGCCGCGAGTAAAGCGGCTGCTCCGAAGGGCCCAGCGCCGGTTAAAGCCGAGGATCTTTGAGGGGATATGGCCGGGCCGAAGATCCACGAACTGCCGGAGCAGGATCGCCCGAGGGAGAAACTCGCGCGTTGTGGAGCAAGTGCATTAAGCGATAGCGAACTGATCGCGATCCTGTTGCGCACCGGCCTCCCGGGGTGCAATGCGGTCGAGCTGGCCCGGCAACTGATCACGCGCTACGGCTCCCTCGCGGCGCTCTCGCGCTGCACGGTCGCCGAACTCGCGAAAATCAAAGGAGTTGGATCAGCCAAGGCGGTGCAACTGGCCGCGGCCTTTGGCTTGGGAGACCGACTGGCGAAGGAGCGGCTCACCCGGCAGCGGCTCGATACGCCTGCGCTGATCAATGAACTGCTCGGGCCCGAAATGCGCGCTTTGAATCGCGAATCACTGCGCGCCGTCTTGCTCGACACCAAATATTTCCTCCTCCGGATCGAGGAAATCTCGCTCGGCAGCCTGAACGAGAGCATCGCGCACCCACGGGAGATTTTTCACGCCGCGATCGTGCACTCCGCATTTGCCTTGATCGTGGTGCATAATCACCCATCCGGCGACCCAACACCGAGCACTGCGGACCGGCAACTCACGCGGCGGCTGGTTGAAGCGGCATCGCTCCTTCAGATCCGCCTGCTAGATCACGTGATCATCGGCAATTCAGACAACGGGCGGCTGCCTTACTTCAGCTTTAACGAAGCGGGGCTGATGTAGCGCTCCCGAACCTCTCCCTCTTGTCTTCTCTTTGATTCATTTCTTCAGCGCCAAAAGATTCCGCCCCGTCATCTCCAGCGGCTGCGCGATTCCTAACAACGCGAGCAGCGTCGGAGCGACATCGGCGAGGATCCCGGAGTCGAGTGTTGCCTCGGTGGCGTTCTCTGCAACATAGAGCAGGTGCACGAGGTTCGTCGTATGTGCCGTGTTCGGTGAACCGTCGATGTTGCGCATCTGTTCGCAATTGCCGTGATCAGCGGTGATGAGCAACGAGCCACCCAACGCCAACGTCTTCTCCACCACCTGACGCACGCAATCGTCGATCGTCTCCACCGCCTTGATCGCGGCCTCGACTACGCCGGTGTGCCCCACCATGTCTGGGTTCGCGAAGTTCAAGATCACGAGGTCGTAAGCAGGCAGCGCTTCAACCACTTGTCGCGTAAGTTCCGGTGCGCTCATCTCTGGTTTGAAGTCGTACGTTGGCACATCCTTGGGCGACGGCACGATCATGCAATCCTCACCGGGATATTGCCGCTCGAGGCCGCCGTTGAAAAAATAGGTGACGTGCGGATATTTCTCCGTCTCGGCAATACGGAGCTGCTTGCGTCCGGCCTCGCTTACCACTTCGCCCAGGATGCGCGCGAGTGATTGCGGCTGAAAGATGATCGGGCAGCCGTATGTCGCATCGTACTCAGTGAGCGTGACGTAATGCACCGCGGGAGCGACCTCACGCTCGAAGCCGGCGAAATCGGGTCGTAAGAACGCGACGCTGAGCTGCCGGGCACGATCTGCACGGAAGTTGAAGAAGAGGACTACGTCGCCATCGCGCACCCGCTGTTGATTACCATGCGAGAAGATGAGCGGCGGCATGAACTCATCGCCACGCGGATCGGAGCCATACGCCGCGGCCACGGCATCGGCGGGGCTGACCTCGCACGGCTGGCCGCGCCCGAGCACAATTGCGTCCCAGGCGAGCTTCGTCCGCTCCCAGCGCATGTCACGGTCCATGGCGAAATAGCGGCCGATCACGGTCGCGATGTGCGCTTTGCTCTGCTTCAGGCCCGCTTGCAAAGCGCCGAGATATTCCTGTCCGCCAGTGGGCGAGGTGTCGCGGCCGTCCGTAATCGCATGCACGAGGATGTCGCCGACCCCCGCAGCCGCCGCAGCATCTGCGAGCGCCACAAGATGTTCGATATGGCTGTGCACGCCACCATCCGAGACCAGGCCAACGAGGTGGAGCCGCGTGGCGCGTGCCTTTCCAAAGGCCTCCTGCAGCGGCTCGTTCGTGGCGAGTTCGCCGTCAATGATCGCTTTGTTGATCCGCGTGAGATCCTGATAAACGATCCGGCCAGCACCGAGATTCAGGTGACCGACCTCCGAGTTCCCCATCTGTCCCGGCGGCAGACCGACATCCATGCCGCTCGCGCTCAGCCGGGCCTGTGGATAGGTGGCGTAGAGATGATCGTGAAAAGGCGTGCTAGCGAGCAAGGTGGCGTCGCCATTGGCTTCAGCTTGAGGACGGCCGCCGGGGTTGACGCCCCAACCGTCGCGGATGATCAGAACAACAGGTTTCGACATGGCGCGGGCACTGAAGCGCCCCCGCCGCGATGCGCCAAGCCTGAATTCAGGTCACTGCGCGCTCGAAGCAGACGCAGTTGAAAACGGCTCGTAGCCTTGCTCTTCCAAGGCCGTGACGATCCGGTCGATGGCATCGTCAAGCGGCTCCCCTGCTCCGCCGTTCGCGTTGTTGCTCGCGCGCGTGAAAGTCAGCTCGAGGCGCGCCAGCGTCTTGAGATTCTCCAGGAGCGGCACCAATTCGTCGTCGCCCGTGTCGAGGAGGAACCCGGTCCCGGAGATCACTTTTGGCACCCTCGCCACACCGCCTGTGCCGCCGATATCGACCGAGCTATTCACGCCCTTGAACAAAGACGCAGTCAGAACGACCGCGGGATCGAATGCTGTAGTTTCCGCATGGCCAAAGGCGGTGATTGTTTCCCCAGGCCTCGCCCTGTTTCGGACGACTGCAGCGACGGCATCGCGAGCCGTGAGAATGATGTAACTCTTATCTGAACCTGCGCCAAAAAAGAGGACACCACCCAGGCGCGCGTTCGTGCGGTCGAGCACCACGAAGATCCTGCTTGGCACTTTGCCGGTGAAGTCTCGCGAAATCTGCCTCGAGGTCTCGGTGCCGAGAAAGATTAGATTCTCCGCAAAGCTGCTCTGGAGCGGCAGCAGGGAAGCGGCGAGTAAGGCGAGAAGAGGAAGTTTCATGGGCGATATGTATCGAGCGAGAACATCCCGCACGTGTAGCGGCGGGTCAAAGGTGTAGTGGATACCTGCGCGTTGGCGGAGAGACGGAGCCTTTCAAGCCAGCGTCAGGGAGGGTGCGGGCAGCGCAGACGCGCTGCTCTTGAGAGGTGAATGCCGTTGTGTGTTATGCGTGAACGAACCAACGACCGCACTGCACCTGCACCTGCACCGGCTACCTGCGAGGCGCGGTCGAATCGTGGGCCACCGCGGCTCGAAACTGCTCCACCCATTCCGGCTCCTGCTGCATCAGCGTTGCCCAGCTCGGCAGCAGCGAAGGCACGGCTGCGGATGGCTTGGACAGTTCAGCAGAAAGCGCCTCGACGATCTCCCTTTCGGTCGCTTCATCGAAAGGTAAACCATTGATCGCTGCCAGGCTCCTGGAACGACGGAGCGCGAGGGCCGCTTCGTCCCGGAAGGCTGCGGCGACGCTCACCCTCAATTGCGCGGTGACGTTCAGTCCTTCCTGCGCGAGCTGCGCGAAGAGCGCACCCGCGATGTCCTGCGCCATCTGCGCAAGCGCCCCGCCTTCGCTCAGCGGGTGATGCCGATGATCATAGCCAGTCCCGCCATCCACCTGACAGATCTCGCGCGGATCGGCGCGTCGGAAAAGCTCACAGAGCATCCCGATCTCCAGGCTCCACGACTGGCCGAGTGGCAATTCCGCGGCCAGAGCGGTCGTGAGCGCCGTCTCTCCAGCCAGCGGGTAGCGAAAGCTGATCAGAAAATCGAGGAGTGGATGGTGTCCCGCGACGCGAGTAAATGCCTGGAGCAGCGGGGTCAGAAAGAGCCGGCTCACCCGCCCATACAGACGATCCGTGACCCGGCTGTAATACATCCGAGCGAATTGATAGCCGAGCTGCGGATGCAGGCAAGCCGAGCAGAGTCG
>DASVRY010000114.1:0-8085 GCA_036388395.1 Chthoniobacteraceae bacterium | reverse complement strand
GTTGAGCAGTCACGCGAGTTCATGGTGCTGGCGATCATCCCCATGAATGAGCCGCAGCTAAATGCCACGTGGATGCCAGACTTCCCCGGCCTCGCGGATGCGGAGAATTGCCGCGATTGGGAGCCGGGCTTCGCGATGGATACCGGCAAGATTCGCGACAAGGATGAGGCGTACTGGGATCAGTATCGCGGCACGCCGAAGGCTTTCGTGAACATCATGGTTGGTCAGCAGATGTGGGGAAACCGCTGGGGCGAGCTAACTGCTATTCGATATCCAGCCAACACGGATGAGAAAGCAATGGCGGCTTCCTTACAGGCGAAGCTCACGCCGCAGGAGCTGGGAATGAGCTTTGTCCCACTGCGCGAGCAGGCACTGGCCGCGACGGATGCGCCTGTCGATTTCGGACAGCTCTTTGTCGGCTTCTCGTTTTTCCTCATCGCCGCAGCGGCAGTCCTCACGGCGCTGCTCTTTGTCTTTTCGCTGGAACAGCGGAATCAACAAGCCGGACTGTTGCTCGCCGTCGGATGGCGGCCGCGGGAGGTTCGGCGGATTCTGTTTTCAGAAGGGCTGCTCCTGGCAGTGATTGGTAGCGTTCTAGGAGCGGTCGCCGCATTGCTTTATACACGGCTGGTTCTACGCGCGCTCGCGACTGTGTGGCGAGGTGCGGTCGGTTCCGTCGAGTTTGTCTTCGCACCACAGCCGCTGACGATCATCGGAGGCGTTATCGGCAGCATTGCGGTAGCCGCGTTTGCGATGTGGCTGGCTAGTCGGCGGCAGCTGCGCAATTCCGCCCGGGAGCTGCTCGCAGCGGGCGGTGTGCTGGAGATGGCGCGAGCGGATCGGCGGGGCCGGAAATCGCGAAGCAAGATGATCGGAGCGGTCGCCGTCGTCGGTGGACTTGTTCTCGCAGCATTTGCCGGCGGGGCGCCAGCGGTCTTCTTTGGCGCGGGAGCTCTGCTGCTCATCGGCGGGCTGGCCTTCGGTCTCGCCTGGCTTCAACGGGCCGCCGGCAACGACGCGGCTTCGGCAGGACTTGGTGCACTCGGTTTGCGCAATGCAGCGCGGCGTCGCGGACGCAGCCTCGCGACCATTGGCGTGCTGGCTAGCGGCGTTTTCATGGTGGTGGCGGTGGATAGCTTTCGCCAACGTCCGGCCACCGAGAGCGCACCTCGGAACTCCGGCACTGGCGGATTTGCGCTGGTCGGCCGATCTGCGCTGCCGATTTACGAAGATCTAAACACCGCAACTGGCCGTGAGGCTTACGCGCTCGATGAAAAGGCGCTCGCAGGTGTGGGCATAGTGCCGATGCGGGTGCGCGCGGGCGATGACGCCAGTTGCTTAAATCTAAACCGCGCTCTTCAGCCTGAGCTGCTCGGGGCGAAGAGCGAGGAGCTGAGCAGCCGCTCCGCTTTCCGCTTTGCTGGCGCGGCGAAGGATGCCGGCGACCCGGCGTGGGCGCTGCTCGACGCCGAGGCGCAGGACGGCGTGGTGCCGGCGATCGTTGATGCCAATACACTGCAATGGGCGCTGCAGATGAAGCTCGGCGACACTCTCGATTATCAGGATGAGCGCGGCCAACCGTTCAAGGTCCGGCTTGTGGCATCGCTTGCCGGATCGATGGTGCAAGGTAGCGTCCTTATCTCCGAGAAGCACTTCATTGCGCGTTTTCCCGGGCAGAGCGGCTATCGCTTTTTCCTCATCGATGCACCAGCGGCGAATGCCCCGGGTGTACAGGAGCAGCTCTCGCGCGCCCTGCAGGATCGAGGACTGGAGCTCACTTCAGCGGCGCGGCGCCTCGCGGAGTTCCAGGCTGTTGAGAACACCTACCTGTCGATCTTCCAGGTGCTCGGCGGGCTTGGCTTGCTGCTGGGAAGTGCAGGGCTGGGGATCGTAGTTGCGCGGAACGTGCTCGAGCGTCGTCGGGAGTTTGGGTTGCTTGAGGCAGTTGGCTACCAACGCGGACAGTTGCGTCAGTTAGTTTTTGCCGAGCATCGCTGGCTGATCGTCTGCGGCCTGGCGATTGGCGTCGGAAGCGCGATTGTCGCGGTTTGGCCGGGTCTGCATGAGAGAGCGGGCGGCTTCCCCGTGACCGAGATGGCACTGCTAGTCGTGGCGCTGGCGCTTGGCTGCATCTTCTGGGCATGGCTGGCGACGCGGATAGCACTGCGAGGCAGCGCGGTGGCGGCGCTACGCGCGGAGTAGAACGAAAGAAGAGGGCTCCCCTCCGATTGCGCGTCGCAAACGGCCTCTGGGAAGCGCACTCGTCCGGAGTGCTGGTGCTGGGGTCTCGCCGGACGGACTTCAAGTTCTCTGATGATCGGTAACTTGCGCTGGAGGAAGTTCGTTTCCGCGGGACGCGGAAACCAGCACTCGAGACGAGTGCGCTCCCCTGAGATCGTCTGCGACGCGTGACTCCGATCCGAGCCTGCCGCCGCTTGCTTGCGATTTAGGAGAGCAAGCCTTTTACCACGTGCGCAGGATCGACGCCGGTGATCTTCTGGTCCAAACCCTGGAATTTGAAGCTCAGCCGGTTGTGGTCGATGCCCATGCAGCGGAGGATCGTGGCATTCAGGTCGCGGAGGTGGACCGGATCGACGACGGGATTATAGGAGAAGTCATCCGTTTCGCCATAGGTCGTGCCGGCTTTGACGCCGCCGCCCGCCATCCACATACAAAAGTTCTTTGGGTGATGGTCGCGACCGTAATTTGTGTCAGTGAGCGTGCCCTGGCTATACACGGTGCGGCCGAATTCGCCGCCCCACACGACGAGCGTATCTTTGAGCAAACCGCGTTGCTTAAGATCCTTGATCAGCGCGGCGCACGGCTGGTCGATATCCTGACACTGGAGGCGCAAATCGCGTGGCAGATTGCTGTGCTGGTCCCATCCGCGGTGCATGATCTTCACCACTCGCACTCCGCGCTCAATGAGCCGGCGCGCGAGCAGTGCACTCGCCGCGAAGCTCCCGGCTTTGCTCACTTCTGGACCGTACATCTCCAGCGTCTCCTGGCTTTCACCGGACACATCGGCGAGCTCCGGGACGCTCGCCTGCATGCGGAAAGCCATCTCGTATTGGGCGATGCGCGTCTGCGTCTCGGGATCGCCAAAGCGGTTCCATGTGTGTTCGTTCAGCTTGCCGAGTGCATCGAGCATATTGCGCCGCACCTCGCGATCGACCCCGGGAGGATCCTTGAGGAAAAGCACTGGGTCACCTTGCGATCGGAGTGCCACGCCGGTGTAGCGTGTCGGCAGAAAGCCGCTGCTCCACATGCGGGTAAAGAGCGCCTGCGCATTATCCTTGGAAGACCAGCTCGGCGTGAGCACGACAAAGGCCGGGAGATTTTCATTCTCACTACCCAGGCCATAGCTAAGCCAGGAGCCTATACTCGCCTTCCCGGGCAGCTCGCTCCCGGTCATGAGGAAAGTGCATGCAGGGTCGTGATTGATCGCCTCGGTGTGGACCGTCTTGACCAGCGCGATATCGTCTACGATCGACGCGGTGTGCGGGAGCAACTCGCTCACCCAGGTGCCGCTCTGGCCGTGCTGCGCGAAGTTGAACATCGACGGCGCGACCGGCAGCCGAGCCTGACCAGAGGTCATGGTGGTGATGCGCTGCCCTTTGCGCACGGACTCTGGAAGATCTTTGTCGAACTGGGCGCGCAGGTTCGGCTTGTAATCGAACAAGTCGAGCTGCGACGGCGCACCGTTCATGTGCAGGTAGATGATGCGCTTAGCCGTCGGCGGAATGTGCGGCAAGCCTTCCATCGCGGGATGCACGCCTGAGCCGTAGTTTTGCAAAGCGCCAAGGGCGCTGCTGTTGGAACCCAGTAGCCAGTTAAGCGCGATCGCACCAACGCCGAGTCCCGCATCGCGGAGGAAAGCGCGCCGCGATTGCAGAGTGGCGAATTCGTTTACAGTATCCATGGCGTTAGTTCCGGGTGAGCGTTTCGTCGAGGTTCAGGAGGAGACTCCCGACCAATGTATAGGCAGCGAGTTCGGCCGGGTTGAGTTCAGCCATCGGCTTTGATTCGCCATAGGTAATCGCCTGGCGAGCGGCTTCCTGATTCGCGCCAAATTTTGCGAGCTGCTTCTCGTAAGCTTCCTTTAGCACCTGGCGTTCTGTGGCGAGCGGCTGACGCGCGGTCACGAGCTGGAAGCCGTAGGCCAGCCGATCGTCTGGAGTCACGCCGCCTTGCGTAAGCATCCGCTGACCGAGCGCGCGAGCGGCTTCGAATTGCTGCACATCATTCATCACGAGGAGCGCCTGGAGCGGCGTGTTGCTGCGCTCCCGGCGGGTGCAGGAGGATTCTCGCGACGGCGCGTCGAAGGTCGTCATGGATGGCGGCGGCGCGGTGCGCTTCCAAAACGTGTAAAGGCTGCGGCGGTAAAGCGCGTCGCCAGTATCCTGCTTGTAGTCGCGAGTGTTTGATCCGACAAAACCGACTGGCTCCCAGACGTTGCCCGGCTGGTAAGGCTTCACCGGCACACCGCCGATCGTGCCATTCATCAGCCCGCTGACGAAGAGTGCGCTATCACGGATGGCTTCAGCATCGAGGCGGAAACGCGGCCCGCGAGCGAGCAGCCGATTCTCCGGGTCGGCTTCGAGCAGAGCTGGCGTGGCGCGGGAGTCCTGCCGATAGGTTGCGCTCGTCACAAGGGTGCGGACGAACTTCTTCAGGTCCCAGCCGCTCTCGCGGAATTCCACGGCCAGCCAATCGAGCAGCTCCGGATGCGATGGCGCGTCGCCTTGCACACCGAAATCGGAGGAGGTCTTGACCAGGCCAAGGCCGAAGAATTGCTGCCAGTAGCGGTTTGCGATGACACGCGCGGTGAGCGGATGCTCCGGCGCCACCAACCACTGCGCGAGGTCGAGGCGGTTCGCTTCGGCATCTGTCTTGAGCTGCGGGAAAATCTCGGGAACCGCGGGCGTAACCTTCTCTCCGGGCTTGTCGTATTGGCCGCGGACCATGATGTGTGCCGGCCGCTTCTTCTCGAGATCACGCATGACGAGCGTGGCCGGGATCTGTTGATCGAACGCTTTCCGTTCGTCTTCCAGCTTCTTCAGGTCCGCGCGGATCGGATCGAAGATGTCGCGCGTCCCTTTATAGATCGATGATAGATAGTGATCGCGCAGTTTATGATTGTGCTCCGGCTTGCGGTCCTTCGGATTGATCTCGCGGAAGATGGTTGCGATCTCTTTGGGCAGCTTGTCGTTGAATTTCCCCTGCTCCTGCGCCTCCCACGCGAGCTGCGATTGGCTGATATCGCTCGCTGGGTTTGACGCATACGAGACACCGCTCCAATCCCAGTAGACCGTCCCGCCATACTGCGTAAAGGCGAGCCCGTCGAACTTGGTCCCCGGCTTCAGCTTCAGTTCCGCGATGTCCACTTCGAGGCGCGCCCATTCGCCGAGCGGCGGGAGGTCGCCGATGTGTAGCTTCGACGGCTTGCCGGCTTCGCCAAAGGTGAGCACGTCTTTATCGCCCCAGTTCGCCCGCCGATCCCAGTTCCCGTCTGCGTGCCACTGCAGCATAAGCGCTTTTGGTGGATCCATCGGATCGAGCCAGACGTGGACGAAGATCTTCCCCTTCTCCGGGACGAGGAACGGCTTCTTCAGCTGCTCGAAGTAGTCCTGCGTCATCCCTGTGCCGCTCCGCTTGATCGCACGGTCGCCACGCTTTACCTGCCCACCCTCAGCCGCCGTGACCCAGGTGAGCGCATGTCCCGCAGCCTTGGCCTGCACGTCTGCCGGAAATTCATCGTCGATCCAGACCTCCTCCTTCTGCTCCACAGGCGGTGCGGGATCGAGCGTGGCCGGATCGGTATATTGCACCTTTGTGAGTTCCTGCGCGATACGGTCCTTGGTGGCAGTGATCTTTGCAGAATACTCGTCGAGCTTGGCCTGCTGCTCGGGCGTGCTGAGCTTCAGCACGGGCGCGGTGAATTTGTCGTTGCCGTCCATCGCCGGGTCCGCGGCGGAACTGAAGAAGGCGTAGAGCGAGTAGAAGTCTTTCGCGCTGATTGGGTCAAATTTATGGTCGTGGCAGACGGCGCACCCGGTCGTCAGGCCCATCCAGATCGTGGCCGCGGTATCGGTGCGATCGACGGCGTAGCGGAAAAGCAGCTCTTCCGGGATTGAGCCGCCTTCGCTCGAGGTCACGTTGCAGCGGTTGAAGCCCGAGGCGATTTGCTGGTCGCGCGTGGCCTTTGGCAAGAGATCGCCGGCGATTTGCCAGATTGTGAATTGATCGAAAGTCAGGTTCTCGTTGAAAGCGCGGACGACCCAATCCCGGTATGGCCACATCGAGCGCTCGTTGTCGAGGTGCAGCCCGTGGGTGTCGCCGTAGCGCGCAGCGTCGAGCCAGTATTTGGCCATGTGCTCGCCGTAACGTGGCGAGGCGAGCAGCCGATCTACGGCGCGCTCGTAAGCGTCCGGGGCGGTGTCCGCGAGAAAGTCACGCACTTCCGGCGGCGTGGGAGGCAGGCCGGTGAGGTCCAGAGTCGCCCGGCGAAGCAGGAGCTCCTTCGGCGCCTCGGGTGAAGCGGGGAACTGCCGCGCCTCGAGCTTGGCCGCAATGAAGTTATCAATCGGGTTCTTCGGCCACCAAGCGTTGCCGATCTTCGGCGCCGCTGGCCGCTGTGGCGCGATAAAGGCCCAATGCTCCTGATACTCGGCACCTTCGGCCACCCACCGCTTCAATGTTTCCTTCTGCTGCGCGGTCAGCTTCTTGTGCGCGTCCTCTGGCGGCATCACTTCCTCTGGATCCTCCGATAAAATGCGGATGACCAGCTCGCTCGCTTCCGGGTCACCGGGGACGATCGCCACCGCATCTGATTTCGCCGGCTTCAAAGCCTCGGCCCGCACGTCGAGCCGAAGCCCCCCCTTGCGATGGCCCTTGTCGTTGCCGTGGCACTGAAAGCAGTTCTCCGACAGGATTGGCCGGATATCGCGATTAAACTCGAGGCGCTCTGCCGCTGCTGAGGCGAGCGCGCTTGCGAAAAGGAGAGATACAGCCGCGAGAGGACGAAGAAGGACGGGGAGCATGATCGTGGTTGGGGAACTCAAAGCGCCCAGAAATAAACCCGTTCGGAGCGGCGTCTTAGATACCGCATCCTGATTATTTATCAACGGGCGGCTGCGCGGGTGGACGCAGGCGACCATCGGAGTGCCAGCGCAGTCCTTCTGATAATCCCGCTGTTGCGTCGTATGTTCCTCCGAATGAGGTGGCACCCTGATCCTCAGCCGAGGGGCGCCTGCGATACAACCGAGTCGCCCGGTGTTTCTCGAAACAACCGCACCTATGAAGATTCGAATCTATCTCGGTTGCATCGGAGCGGCATTTCTCCTCGCCGCTGGAAGCGCACAAGCTGCGGATCAGTCCACAGCTCCAATCCTCCTCGCTCAGTCCGAACGCGGACTTGAGCAGGGCAAGGGTCACGACAAGAACAAGCATAAGGACAAAGACAAAGACAAGGCTTCTGACGCCAGCACGACCTCGAGCACAGGAACCGGCACGAGTTCGGCGACCGGCACGGGCGGCGCGGGCACGGGCACAGGCGGAGCTGGAACAGGAACGAGCACGGGCACCGGCACAAGCACGGGAACTGGCGGAGCTGGAAGCGCCAGCAGCACCGGCACGGGCGGCGCTGGAACAAGCACCACTACCGGCGGATCCACCACAGGTGGCGCAGCCACCAGTGGCACGACCACTGGCGGCGCCACGACCGGCAGTAACATCAACTTGAGCGGGAAGGCGAAGGTTATGCCACATTCGACGATCAATGCGCCCACCACGGGCGGCAGCACAACCGGCGGCTCCGCGACTGGCGGAGCAGCGACTGGCGGCACAACCACTGGCGGCACCGCGACGGGTGGAGCTGGCACGGGCGGCACGGCGACCGGCACTGGCGGCACTGGCAGCGGCGGCACCGCAACAGGCAGCGGTGGGACGGCCACTGGAACAGGCGGCACAGGTTCAGGCACTGGCGGAACCGGAACGGGCACAAGCGGAACCGGCACCGGTACGAGCACGACCCAGTAAGAGTTGAAGTAACTCAAAGCAGATCCATGCGGTCCGCGGCATTGC
>DASVRY010000113.1:0-9852 GCA_036388395.1 Chthoniobacteraceae bacterium | reverse complement strand
AGTTCGATCGTGATTGCAGATCGCTGCCTGTCGCGATAACACCCGTCACCACTTCCTAAATTCTAAATCTCACTTTCTAAATTCCCATGGCACTTTCCGTCGGCACCAAAGCTCCTGATTTCACTCTCAAGTCAAAGAACGCAGAAGGTCTGCGGGACATCAGCCTGAGCTCCTATGCTGGATCGAAAAACGTCGTGCTGCTCTTCTTCCCGCTCGCCTTCACCGGCGTCTGCACCACCGAGATGTGCGACATCACCGCGGGGCTCAGCTCTTACAGCGACCTCGACGCGGAAGTGATCGCCCTCAGTGTGGATAGCCCCTTCGCTCAGGAAGCCTGGGCGCAGAAGGAAAAGATCAGCGTCACCCTCGCGAGCGACCTGAACAAGACGACCTCCAAAGCCTACGGCATACTGCTCGACGATGTCGCCGGAATCGGCAGTGCTTCAGCGCGTGCCGCTTTCGTCATCGATAAGCAAGGCGTGATTCAATACAGCGAGCAAACGCCGACTCCACTCGAGCTACCAAACTTCGCCGCGGTGAAAGCCCGGCTTGCCGAACTCCGGAGTTAAGGGTCGCCGCTACGGCAACGGCGCCGTCTCGGCGGCAGTCAGCAGTTCGTACCACTCTTCCGCACTGAGCATCAGCTCGACGCTTTCTGCGGCTTCCTTGATCCGCGTCGGCTGCGTGCTCCCGATGATTGGCACGACTCTCGCCGGGTGGCGGAGCAGCCACGCGAGCGCGACATTGCTGCGGCTGGTCCCGTGTTCTCCAGCGATGCGGTCGAGCAAAGGAATGACGCGTGCGGGTTCGTAGCTCCGCTGCGAGGTGAGCAGCTCCCCTGCTCCCTCACCGAGCTGGCCGCCGCCCAGCGGACTCCAGGCAAGCAGCGTCTGCGTTTCCGCAAGACAAAGGTCGAGCGCCCCATCGTGCAGGGGTTGACGATTCAGCAGCGAAAATTCGTTCTGCTGAACCTGCAGCTTCATGGGACACGCGCGCTGCAACGCCGCGACCAGCCGTGGCTGATGATTGCTCACGCCAAACTCCCGCACCTTGCCCGCGCTCTTCAGCTCGGAGAACGCCGCGGCGACTTCCTCCGGGTGCGTGAGAAAATCCGGCCGGTGAATCTGATATAGATCGAGCGTCTCGATCTTCAGCCGGCGGAGCGATGCCTCGCAGCTCTCCACGATGTGCGAGCGGCGGCTGTCGTACCGATACGGGCCGCTTGCCCCGAGCACACCGGGGATGCGAATGCCGCACTTGCTGGCGATCACCATGCCGTCGCGAAGTGAAGGCGACTCGGCGATGACGTTCCCGAAGATCTCTTCACAGGCACCGCCGCCATAGATATCCGCGTGATCGAAGAGCGTGTAGCCGCTCTCCACCGCAGAACGCACCGCCCTTGCGCCGTCTACGCCTTCGCCCGCGAGGCGCCAGCAGCCATAAGCAAGCCGGCTAACTTCGATCGATGAGGAGCCAAGCGCAGTGGTTTTCAAGATCGACAAAATGCCTGACCCTTTCCGCTCTGGCTAACCGAAAGAGACTCTGCTTCTTGAAACGCTGACATCCGCCCGGTTAATCACTCGAAGGGCCATTCCAACAGGAGCGGAGGAAGCTCGAGCGAGTGAAGCGCAGTCGAAGAACCCCATGCCACAGGTGTTGGTTACGGTAGAAGTAAGCTTCACGGTCGAAGCCCGCCGCTAAACGGTCGTTGGATGATGGGAAGCGCCATACCGAGATGCGTTTGCGTCCCGAACCTGTCTCCTATGCACAACGAGCCAACGTCGGAATGGTCCAATCAGTAAACGCCCAGCGATCCGCGAGGCCGGCAGCTTAATCGAGCGCTTCCGCCATTATCGTGCGGCTGCCTCCGGCGGGTGCCTCCCACACTACAATCGCTGTTTTCCCGTCAGCTCCCGCAGCGGCGGCAGGAAACGATCCTCCCGCACCGAGCATCTTCGCCTCGCCGCTGGCACGAAGCAGACGCAACCCGTGCTCGTCCTGCCAGGCGAAGGCTGCTCCGGAGCCGTCTGCGAACGCGAGGGGTTGGAGGCCGCGCTCCGCAAGCAACGTTTCCAATGAACCGCCGTGCGTGCGGAAAAGGCTCTTCTCGCGTCGCCACGTTGTGAGCGGTTGTCCAGCATGGTCGAAGGCCACGGCTCCTCCGTCCATTGGGCAACCATTTAACTTCCAGGTTCCTTCACCGAGCTTTTGCGCAGCGGAGAAAGTGCGGCCTCCATCTCGACTCATAGCGAGATACATATCGCGCGATCCGGCGAGCCAATTGCGCCACATCACCGCAATCTCTCCCTTAGAGGACACGGCGACACTCGGGTGACAGCATTCGCAGATGTTGCCGTCCGGCGAGGCATAGACGCGGATGTTTGCGCCCCAGGAGGTCCCACCGTCACTCGAGGTTGAGCTCCACAGCTCCATGCCGCCGTTTCGCAAGTCCAGCCACATGGCGATCACAAAGCCTTTCCCGTCGCCAGCCATCGCGTGCAGCCCTTCGCGTGCGGAATTTGGCACGTCATTGATCTGCACTGGTTGCGCCCAGGTTCTCCCCTCATCTGTGCTAACCCACGCGCGGAGGCTGCCCTCATCAGGCGAAATGGCGGAGATGACAAGCGTGCTATCCGTCGCCGAGATCCGCGGGCCGCGGCGCATACCAAGCGCAAGCTTCGGCAGGTTAGCAACAGTCGTCGGGGGAGAAAAGCTGCGTCCACCGTTTGTGGATGCTACATGATAGATGGCAGTGCCTTTTCCGAAGGTGATATCTACGCGCCCATTTGGCGCGATCGCGACCTGAGGCTGGAGCGCGCCGCGCAACTCAGGCGGAATGATCTCCAGCGGCGTCGCACGCAACGCTGAAACCGAAAGAAGAAATAGAGCAGTAAAGCCTGTTAAGTAATGAAGCATGGCTATAGATGCGCTCCTTCACTTCCGCGCGCACTCCTTTACGGTTCCATCAGGAGGCTTCAAGATCCGATCGCTTGGGAATGGAGGCGGTGAGGACGTGGGTGAGATCGGCAGCGTAGTCATGCGGAGCAAGGGCGCTCCGTGGCCGGCGTAGAAAAGGCCGTCGTCCATGGTCTTGAGGGACCTGGTGAGTTTTCCCTGAATCGGATAGCCGAAATGGGACTATCCACCCCCGCCTGCAGAGCATGGGCTGAAAGCCGTAAAATTCACCGAGTTCTCCCGCCAGTTTCTTCCTCCGGCCATTCATAGCGACCGGTCACCGGGTCATAGCTGCGCGAGTCACGCCCGGTGTTGAAGAGGCTTTCCGGCGCCGAAGCGCAGCCAGCCAGCGCTCCCGCTACAGCAGCGCAGCATAAAGTCCGAATCGCAAGCCGCCAGCGCGCACCCATCTCGTTACTTCTTCCGACGCGAGCCGAAGGAGTAGCCGCGATGCGTCCGCACGCCGCGACCAACGCCGCCCGGCGCGATCTGCGCTTCATTGAAGAGCGCGGTATAGATATAGGGAAAGTTCTCCAGCTTGAGCCGCGGAATCGCGCGCCCAATGAAACGCTCGATCGCGCGCACATGATCGACCTCCTCCGCGGTAAAGATCGTGAAGGCATCGCCGACATTCTGCGCCCGGCCGGTCCGGCCGATCCGGTGAACGTAATCCTCCGGATGCTGCGGCACATCGTAGTTAATCACGTGACTCACACCCGCGACATCGAGACCGCGTGCCGCAATATCCGTCGCGACGAGCACCTCGTATTTGCCAGACTTGAAGCCTTCGAGCGCTTCCACGCGCTCGGTTTGACTCCGATTCGAGTGGATCGCCACCACCGAGTGATTCAGATCCTTCAGCCGCTGCGCGATCTTGTCGGCGAAGATCTTGGTGCTCGTAAAGATGATGCAGCTCTCGTAGTTCGTCCGATCCAGCAGCGCGAGCAGCAGATCGAATTTCTGATCCTTCGCAACCGGATAGATCGCATGCGTGATGGTCTCCGCTGGCGTGCTCCGATGCCCAATCTCGATGATCTCAGGATTGCGCAGCACCCACTTCGTCATCCCTTCGATCTCGGGTGGCAGCGTCGCTGAGAAGAACATCGTCTGGCGGTCCTTCGGACACTGCTCCACGATGCGGCGTACCTGCGGGAGAAATCCCATGTCGAGCATGCGATCGACCTCATCGAGCACCAGATACTGGAGGTCTTTCAACGAAGCCGCGCCTTGTTCGAGAAGATCGAGCAGACGGCCGGGCGTCGCCACGATGATGTCGGCGTTGTTCTTCAAGTCCTCGCGCTGTTGACCAAACCCCACGCCACCTTGCACCAGCGTTACCGTCAGATCCGTGAAGCGTCCGAAGTCGCGAAAAGCAGTCTCCACCTGCGCCGCGAGTTCACGAGTGGGCTCGAGGATCAGGCAGCGGGTGCCCGAATGGCGCTGAAGCTTGGTCAGCAGCGGCAAACCGAAGGCCGCCGTCTTGCCGGTGCCGGTTTGCGCAGAGCCCATCACGTCCCGTCCTTCGAGGATCAGGGGAATCGCCCGCTCCTGAATAGGGGTTGGTTCGTTGTAGCCCATGGCCTCCACCGCGCGCACCACCTCGTCCAGGAGCCCAAAGTTTTTGAATGACATTCCCAAAGATAAAGAAAGAGCCCCCGCAGGGACAACAACAGTTTTTCAGTTGCAGCCAAGGCGCTTTACCCTTATGGCTGCCGTCACCATTAGCCTATAGAGTCCCCTGTTTTTTGCATGTTCCGTAATATCCCCTTCGAAAAAGTAAACTGGATCACCAGTTCGTTCCTCATCGGCACCCTCTTCCTCTCGCTCACGGCGGTGCCTGCCTACATCTGGTTTTTCGGGCTCGACTGGTTCCAAGTCATCTTCTTCCTCGTGATGTTCGCCTTCTGCGGCTTCAGCATCACACTCGGGTATCACCGGCTCTTCTCGCACCTCTCCTTTCAGGCTCATTGGTCAGTGCGGCTCTTTACTGCGATCTTCGGCGCCGGCGCCTTCGAAAATTCCATCCTTCTCTGGTGCTGCGAACACCGCACTCACCACAAGCATGTCGATGAGGATGAAGATCCATACGACATCAACAAAGGACTCTTCCACGCACATATCGGCTGGCTGCTCTTCAAGCTCTCGCCCCCGCCGCCGTTCGACAACGTCAACGATCTGAAGAAGGACAAGATCGTGATGTGGCAGCATCGCTACATCCACCTCATCGCCGTGTTCGTCGCATTCATTTTCCCTGCGATCGTTGGCTTCATTTGGGGCGGCTGGGTTTCGGCACTAGGCGCGTTCCTCATCGCAGGCGTCGCTCGGGTCGTCTTTCTCCAGCACTGCACTTTCTGCATCAATTCGCTCTGCCATTATCTTGGCAACCGGCCTTACTCCACGCATTGCAGCGCGCGTGATTCCTGGCTCATGGCGGTCTTCACCTTTGGCGAAGGCTACCACAACTATCACCACGAGTTTCAGCACGACTACCGCAACGGCGTGAAGCCATGGCAGTTTGATCCCACCAAGTGGATCATCTGGACCCTATCGAAACTCGGCCTCACCTCAAAGCTGCGCCGAGTGCCTTCCGAGAAAATCCTTCTAGCTGAGCTGAACGAGGCTCGCCGACAGATGGAGACCCGCTTGGAATCACCGAATCTTACGGATTCGGCACGCGCTTACATCTCCAGCGCTTACGAGCGCCTGCAGGAAACAGCCCGGGCATGGACCGAGCACAAGGCGGAGCAGATGGAAGTCACGCGCGAAATGCTCGCCGAACTACGCGACGAAGTGCGGGCAGCGATCAGCACACTGAAGTTCGACGGGGTTGAGAAACCCGGCGCGACTGCTTAGTCGTCGTTGTCCGCCTACTCGCCCTCATCCCTCGAAACCACCTCCGTGGGCACGCGGATGTAGGCCTTTCGCAAGCGCTTCGTGAGCGAGACCGCCCTATGCGCCCATGAGCAAGAGTTCTCGCCGCGGCGCCACACGCTGGCTGGAGCCGATCGTTTCCGGTCTTTGGCCGCTCTTTCTCGTCTGGACCGCTGTGGTCGCGGCCATCTGGGGCGGCGGCATCGGTGAAGCGGAACTGGCCGGTTACGTCAGCAATGCAGGATTGCGCGACGCACTTGCGCTCCTCCTCCGGATCCTGGATCCGGTGTGGCTACTGCTCGCCGCAGCGAATGTCTATGTCGCCATAGCGGCGGCAGAGCACCTCACCGTCGCCCGCCGATGGGCTCTGCTCTTGCTCGGAGCTTTCTTCGTCGCGGCGGCGGCAAGCGCTATGGTCGGGCTGCCGCTCGGTCCCGTGCATTACACCGGAAGGCTCGGAATGAAGCTCGGCGTCGTCCCACTGGCCTTTTGCCTCCTCTTCTTCGTGATCGTCGTGGGAGCTCGCGATCTTGCTGCCCGACTTTGGCGGCGGGGCGGCCAAATTCAGCTATCCATCGCCACCGGCTTCCTGGCCGTGGTCACCGATCTCAACATGGAGCCACTCGCGTGGAAAATACGTGCTTGGTGGCTGTGGTATCCGGCGAATCTTGAAGCGCCAAAGTTACCTCCCATCTCCAACTACCTCACTTGGTTCCTTCTGGCAGCCGGTTGCACCTTCTTCATGCGAAGCTCGCGAGTTGCTCCACACTCCCGCACGCCCAATACGGCTCCCTGGCTGATGCTCTGCGTCCTCAACGGCGTTTTTCTGCTGACCCACGCGGCTGGTTTGCTGCGCCGATAAGCAGAAGCATTCTATGGAAATTGGCGCAGAATGGTTTTATCTGACATCATGAGTTCCGGATTCTTTCAGGTCATCAAGCGAGCCTTCGGTGCGGAGACGCCGATGCACCCTGTCGATCGCCAAATGGCGCGTCGGTGGATCAAGCAGCGGCTCGTCACCGTATTTCCTGAGCTCCGCAACAATCCCCGTGCGCTGGAGGAAGCCTACCAATCCTTGAGCCTCTCCCCTCGGCCGGGTCAGGAAGAAGGTGAGGCGGAGACGGTCTTCGAGATGTCAGCGCCGGAGCTGCGATAGCTCTCCACCGCCGGCGGCCCAACAAAGGTGATTAGCCGATGCTCGCGCACGTGATGCACGATGCGGTATTTCCTTCGTTAACAGCCGTCGGCTTCCTTGCAGCAGCAGCCCGCGTCTGCCGCCATCCACGGGCCTTTCCTCTCGCTTGGGGCGCTGCTCATCAGCCTTGCAGGCGCCGCGGTATTTCTTGCCGGCTCGAGCGCGTTCGCTGTTTCTCGCGTCGTCTCCGGAGCTGATTTGATCGTTAGCTTGAATGATCCGCTGGTGGCGCTGACCGGCCTGATCCTGCTTTGTCTCTACTTCGCCGCTTCGCTTTTTAACCTACTCCCATTCTTCCCCGGTCCCAGACTTAGAGTTGCTGGCATCCTGCTCCACTTCTGCATCTTGCCGGTCTCCGTCGCACTTATTGAAGTTGGTCAAATCAGTCTTCGCAGCCACGACTTCCTTTCCCTTCTCGCCTTCCACTTTGCCCTGCTTTTGCGGTTTGGACTCATCTGCTTCCGAGTCTATGAACGTCGCTACAGAATCGCCCAAGAGGTCTAGTACAGCGTTAAGGCACCTGCTTTGGCCTGTGACGATGGCTGCTCTCCGCTGGGCCTACATCATCCGTCCTCTGAACCTCTGGCTGACGGGAGCGGTTTGCCACGGTGGCTGGCTCCAACTCCCTGGATTACTACTGCCACCAGGGA
Organism: Chthoniobacteraceae bacterium; assembly: GCA_036388395.1. Classification (GTDB taxonomy): domain Bacteria; phylum Verrucomicrobiota; class Verrucomicrobiia; order Chthoniobacterales; family Chthoniobacteraceae; genus DASVRY01. Next base: position 2,181 of record DASVRY010000113.1, on the reverse strand, counting down.
CCCGAATTCCTCGTCGCGCTCCGTAGGAGGTTGCGCCTTGGAATCGTGGACTGGCAGTCGCTTACCTCTTCCAGCAACTAGAACGGGATATCGTCCTCTGCTGCGTCGAGGTCGGGATCGACCGGTGGCCGCTTTTGCGCCGGAGGTGCCGGGCGGCTCGGTGGACGTGCGGGACGGCTTTCTCCCCCGTACTCACCTCCACCTCCACCACCTCCGCTGCCGCCTCCTCCACCCTCATTCCCCTGCCCGCCACCATCGCGGCCGCCAAGAAATTGCATCGTTTCTCCGACGACGCGCATTTTGCTCCGCTTCTGACCAGTCTGCTTGTCGTCCCAGGTGTCGAGCTTCAGACGGCCTTCGATGAAGACCGGGCGACCTTTCTTGAGGTATTCACCAGCGAGCTCGGCCGTGCGGCCAAAGAGCTCGATATCGACAAAGGTCACCTCTTCCCTCTTCTCACCACTCTCGGTGGTGTAGTTGCGGTTAACGGCCAATCCCAACTCGGCAATCGCCGTGCCTTTGGGCGTGTACTTGATTTCGGGATCCCTCGTGAGGTTCCCGATGAGCATCACTTTGTTGAGACTGGCCATATGCGCGAGGTCAGGAGCAGCAGCTACTCGGCTTTCTTGGCGCCGAGCTTCTGGTAGTGCTGACGGTAAACGTCGGAATCCAGCTTGAACTTGGCGCGCAGCTTGTTGATCGCCGTTGGCTCAGCCTGGAAGATGAAGTTGACGAAGTAGCCGCTATCGAGCGGACCGGCAACGTAGGTGAATTGCCGGCGATCCATCTTCTGGACCTGTTCGATCTCAGCGCCTTCTTTCGAGAAATCTTTCTCGAGGCGGTCGATCATTTCCTTCGCGCCTTCTTCGTTGCCTTTAACATTGAGGACGAGAAGTCCTTCGTATCGATTTTTCATATTAGATTTGAGGGTATGTAGTGGATTTAAAGTTCAGCCATCGTGCGGCTGCGGCGGCTATTCAATTGAAGGAGTTCATCGCGGCGCTGAAGCCTTTGGCCAGCGCGGTTTCGATGGCTTCGACAGCGCGGGCCAGAGACTGCTCCAGCACGGGCTGCTCTTCCAAGTCAAAACGCCCAAGCACGTGGCTGACAGCAGCGTCCGGTCCGGGCTTCTCGCCAATCCCGATGCGCAACCTAGGCACTTCCATCGTGCCCAGACGCTCCATGATCGACTTCATGCCGTTGTGCCCACCGGCCGAGCCGGAGGCGCGGAAACGCAGCTTGCCCAGCGGCAGCGCCAGATCATCGAGCACGACGAGCGTCTCTTGTGGAGAGACCTTATAGAAGTCGCTCATCGCCCGCACAGCTTGTCCGCTGAGGTTCATGAAAGTCTGCGGCTTGCAGAGGAGCAGGTCACCGACTCGCGCGACTTCGGCCCGCCAGGACCGTTCCCGGCGAAAGTCGACGCCCGCACCGGCAGCGAGCCGATCGAGGACCATGAACCCGATATTGTGCCGGGTCTCACGGTATTCGCTGCCAGGATTGCCCAGCCCCACAAGGAGACGGAACTTCGGCTGGCTGGGACTCGCAGACATTCATCACCGCGCGCGGCGCACTGATTACTTCTTGTCGCCCGCGTCGTCCTTCTTCTCCTTGATGACTTCCGGGCCCGCAGAAGTTGCAGGGGTCAGCTCCGGATCAGCCACCGTTGGCGGCGCGACGCGCACGACCGTCAGATCACCATCGCCGCGAGCGACCACGCCCTGTGGCAACTGGAGATCCTTGAGATGGAGAGCGTCACCGATATTGAGATGGGTAACGTCGATGCGGATCACTTCCGGGAGATCCTTTGGCAGACATTCCACTTCCACCGCATGGAGAGAAAGCTCGAGGAGACCACCGTAGCTCTTCACGCCGACGGAGTCGCCGGTCGTCTCCACAGGCACTTCCGAGTGGATCTTCACGTCCGCAGACACCGCAAGGAAATCAACGTGCAGGACGTCGCCGCGCACCGGGTGATGCTGGACTTCCTGAATGAGCGCGAGCCGATTCGTGACCTTCGCACCGTCGGCGATCTCCAGATCTACGAGCAGATGCTCGCTCGTCGCATGGGAGAGGATATTCGAAATCTCACGCGCGGAGACCTGCAGGCTCACGGGCTGATCTTTGCCGCCGTAGACGACTGCGGGGACGAGTCCCTGACTCTTGATATGTTTCACTGCA